>JAYEKC010000080.1:0-5035 GCA_034716715.1 Gemmatimonadota bacterium
TCACTGACGGCAACACGCTGCGGGTACGCGTCCCATCGCCTGCAACTTGCGGGGCGGCGCACATGCCGGCTCCGAACCGCCTTCCGGCGGGGCACCGGGACAGACGGCGGCCTACTTCGGCTCGTGCCCGCCGAGTTTCGCCCGTACCTCGGCGGCCCAGTTGGTGATCTGTACGAGCGTGATGGCGGACGCCGCGCCGGCTTCGCGCGCGGCGCGCAGAAAGATGAACCGCTTGTCGTCGGGAGCCACGTCGTAGTAGACAGTGAAACCGTTACCAGCGAACTGGCCGGCGTCGAACAGCACCGTCTGCCCACCGAGCGTGAACGTCGCGCCGGGCAGCACGGCCGCGGCCACCATGGCGTTCGCGCCGTTTCGATAGAAGAGCTCGCGGCCGCTGTGCGCCCAGACGGGTGCGGTTCCCCCGGTCTGCGAGACTTGCCAGCGGCCGGAGGCCACGTTCGGGAACGGACGCACGTACACTTCGAATCGGCCCGATTCGTCCGACTCATAGGCCAGCCACCGCCCGTCCGGAGAGAGCGCAGGCCCCACCTCAGTCGCGGACGGAAGTGCCGCCAGGGGCGTGACGGACGTATCCCCGCGGCGGACGAGGGCGATGTCGCGCGACGGCGGGATCAGGAACCGAACCACAAACTGCGCCGTATCGCGCATCGGTGCCACCTCGGTGAGTGCCCGCCGGTGACTGAGCAGAGTGTCCACCGGCCCCGATCCATCGGCGTGCCGTCGCAACAGCAACCCGGGGGCAGCCCCGCCATTGGAGTAGACTACTGCTCGGCCATCCAGCGTCCATGCCGGATTTGCGTTGTTGCTCTCGTAGGTCAGCTTGGTGAGCGTGAACGGCGGCCTGTCGAGTTGCCTGATCCAGATGTCCTCCGCTTCCACGGATCCGGGCCGCAAGAGGCTCAAGGCCAGCCGATCGCCGGTGGGAGACAAGGCAAGCTTTCGACCCGTTGTGGAAGGGCCGGTCAGCGGAATCGCCACGGTCCACCCCGTGTCAACCGGTGCAACCGTGCCAGCTCGCGTTACCCAGACTGGCTGAACGATCTGCCCGGACGATGCGGTAGCCGGCGTGTGCTGCCGCAAGGGCGGCGGAGAGGCGGTCGGCGGGGGACGTCATGGCTGCGCCTCCGCCCACGCCTTCAATCCGATGTCACGAAGGGCCTGCTGATAATCGGGAAGCGATTGCAGGTACTGCATTTCGGGCCAACCGTGCGCGAAGATGACGATGCCGGGATCGTGCCGCTGGACGCCTTCGGCCACATGTCGCGCCGCCGGCTCGTGGTCGCCGAGCGCGGCCGCCAGGGCCGCCATGGATGCCGGCTGGACGAACTCGCGCTTGGACCGCGACAGCAGCTCGTCATACACCGATCGCGCGGCGGCGACATCGCCCTTGGCGTGGTAGCTGAGTCCCAGGTACATCAACGGCATGACCTGCCCACCCGAGTTCTCGAGCGCGATGCGCACGGCGCTGATCGCCTCGTCCCACTCGCCGAGCGACATGTGGGCCAGCTGCCTGAGCCAGGTGGTGAGGAAGGCGGTGGGGTCGCGCTCATTGGCCCGAGCCCACCATTCCAGCACTTCACGATCGCGGAAACCGCCGGCCATCGTGATGCCGACGATCGCGTTGGCATACCCCGAGAGGCGGTCCTTCGACCAGCACTCCTTCAGTCCGGCGAGCGCGACGTCGTAGCGCCCCAGTCCAAACGAGCCGTAGAAGAGGTAGTACCAGCCGGCCCCCTGGATGTATCCGGGGTTCAACGCCATGCCGCGCTCGAACTCGCGCTTCGACTCGGCCCAGTCCCACTCGTACAGCAGCGCGAACAACCCACGGGAGATGTGCGGCTCGGCCAGGTCCGGGCCGTATTGCAACGCCTTCGCCGACGCCGCGCCCGCCTGCTCACGCGCGGCTTCGGGCGGGATCATCCCATAATACCCGAGCAAGCTGTACGTGTCCGCCAACCCTGACCACGCGAGGGCATACTCCGGATCCAGCGCGAGCGCCTTCTGCATCAGCTCCATGCCGGCACGGATGGACTGCCCGCGACGGTACAGCAGGGCGCGTCCCTTCAGGTAGGCCTCGTACGCCTCGATGCTCGCCGTCGCGCGCTGCGCCCGCGCCGCCGCGCCGACGCTGAGCGCCGTCTTCAGCTTGGTGGCGATGGCCGATGCGATCTCGTCCTGGACGGCGAAGACGTCCTCGATCTCGCGGTCGTACTTGTCGGACCAGAGATGGTACCCGTCGGTCGTGTCCACCAGCTGCGCCGTGATCCGTACCCGCTTGCCCGACCGGCGAACGGATCCCTCGAGCACGTGCCGCACGTTGAGTTGCTCCCCGACGGTCTTGAGGTCGGGATTCTTGCCCTTGAACGAGAACGACGACGTGCGGCCGGCCACCCGAAGTTCGGCCACCTGCGACAAGGCGTTGAGAATCTCTTCCGTGATGCCGTCGGCAAAAAACTCGTTCTCCGGATCCGTGCTCATGTTCGCGAACGGGAGCACGGCGATGGATTTCTCGGGCGCGACCGGCGCTTTCGCACTGGATTCCGGGGCGTCGGCCTCCGTAAGCGAGATCGCGAATTGGTGGCCCGTCTCGAACCGGTCGATCGGGGTGCGGGCAAGTGCCTTCTGGACCGTGCGCGCCACGGCGCGCGGAACGCCGTCGCGAAGTGCGGTAATGTCGGCCGGCGTCTGCACGAACCGCTTCGCGATCACGGCTTGCACGGTCGGACCGGTGAACGGCTGCTCGCCGACCAGCATTTCATAGAGCATGCAGCCAAGCGAGTAGAGGTCGCTCCGGCCATCGACGGCCTCGCCCGCCGCCTGCTCCGGGCTCATGTACGCGGGCGTGCCCACCGTCGCGCCGGTCTGCGTGAACGTGTCTCCCTCGACCGCGCTCACGGCTTTCCCGATGCCGAAATCGGCCACGAGCGCATGCCCTTCGTGCAGCATGATGTTCTCGGGCTTGATGTCGCGGTGCACCACGCCGTTGCGGTGCGCATAGTCGAGCGCTCCGGCAACCTCCTGGCCGATCCGGACCACGTCCGAAATCGCCATCGGCCCGCTGGTGTTCATGCGCTCGCGCAGCGAGTGGCCTTCGACGTTCGGCATGACGAAAAACAGGAAGCCGTCCGCACTGCCGGAATCGTAGAGGGGCAGGATGTGCGGGTGCGATAGGCGCGCCGCGATATCGATCTCACGCAGGAATCGATCGGAGCCGACCGTCTGCGAGACATCCGCTCGAAGAACCTTCACGGCCACTTCGCGTCTGTGCTTCAGGTCATGCGCCAGGTAGACGGTCGCCATGCCCCCCGCGCCGAGCTCGCGCTCAATGCGGTAACGGCCGGCGAGGGCGAGGGAGAGGCGCTCCGCAGGGGAGGTCACGCGCCCCAATTATGGATGTACCCGGCGCGCGCCGCGAGCCCGCCACACGCCCGGTCAGCGCGCCAGGATGCGCGTGCGTTGTACTTCAGCCCGTAGCTCGCAGCTAATAGCTGATAGCCGTCGGCTCCAAGCTATTAATCTGTAAGCTCACAGCCGACCGCTCCCGGATTAAGAGCTTGAAGCGCACGGCTGTCAGTTGTCGGCTGTCAGCAGCACGATCTGCCATCCATAAGAGGCATTCATGACCGTCCGCACCCGTTCCTCCCGGCCCGCGCACCTCGCCGCGCTCGCCTTCGCCATCACCTCGTCGGCGGCCATCCTAGGCGCGCAGGCGCGCCCCGCGGCCAACCGCGCCCCCGCGCCACGAATGGCCGCCTCGGTCGACACCAACGTCTGGAAGGGCCTGCAGTGGCGGATGCTCGGCCCCGCGCACACCGGCCGCATGACCTCGGTCTCGGGGTCCGTGCAGCGCCCCGGCGAGTACTACGTGGGCACCACGGGCGGCGGCGTCTGGAAGACGTCCGACAGCGGCCGCACCTGGCATCCGATGACCGACGCGTACTTCGGCGGCACCGTCGGCGCCGTGGACGTGTTCCGCGGCAACCCCGACATCGTCTGGGCGGGCGGCGGCGAGACCCCCATCCGCGGCAACGTCTCGCACGGCGACGGCGTGTGGAAGACGATGGACGCGGGCAAGACGTGGCAGTACATGGGCCTCAAGGAAACCCAGTACATCGGCCGCATCATGACGCACCCGACGGACCCGAACATCGCGTACGTCGCGGCACTCGGCCACGTGTTCGGCCCCAATCCGGAGCGCGGCGTCTATCGCACGAAGGACGGCGGCAAGACGTGGCAGAGGGTCCTCTTCGTGAACGATTCCACGGGCGCCAAGGACCTCGTGATGGACCCCAGCAACCCGAACGTGCTCTACGCGGGATTCTGGCAGGCGGGCCGCAAGCCGTGGCTGCTGGTGAGCGGCGGCGCTGGCGGCACGATGTACAAGACCACCGACGGCGGCGATCACTGGACCGAGCTCAAGAACAACCCGGGCCTGCCGAAGGGCATCTGGGGCAACATCGGCATCGCCGTGTCGCCGGCCAAGCCGAGCCGCGTGTGGGCGATCATCGAAGCCGAGGACGGCGGCGTGTACCGGTCCGACGACGCCGGCGCCACGTGGCTGTACCTGAACCAGGACCGCAATCTCCGCCAGCGCGCGTGGTACTACACCAACCTCACCGCCGACCCCAAGGACACCAACGTGGTGTGGGCGGGCAACGTGGGCGGCTACGTGTCGCGCGACGGTGGCAAGACGTTCCGGAGCGGCGTGGGCGCGGGCGACACCCATCAGTACTGGGTCGCGCCCGACAACTCCAGCCGCATCGCGGTGGCCGGCGACCAGGGCGTGACGCTCACGTACGACGGCGGCACGAACCAGGCGCGCGCCAACATTCCCACGGGCCAGTACTACCACGTGCACCTCACCAACGCGTTCCCGTACGACGTGTGCGGGGCGGAGCAGGACGGCGGCGTGGACTGCTTCCCCGGGCGCTACGGCATCAACGCGGGGCGCGGCGGCCGCGGCGGATTTGGCGGCGGCCGCGGCGGGCGCGGCGGGCGCGGCGGCGAGCCGGCC
>JAYEKC010000081.1:0-5021 GCA_034716715.1 Gemmatimonadota bacterium
GTGCGCGATGCCCCGGGGGTCGGGGCGCTGTCGGCCGGCGCCGAGGCCCGCGTGCGCCGTGGCTCCAGTGACGCGCGACGGGACGCTCGCCTGCACCTCGCGCTGCTCGACGGCGCGGCGGCGCGGGCCCGGTACCTGGCGCTCGTGGCGCTGCTGCCCACCGACGCCGACGTCGCGGCGGTGGCGCTGCCGACGGGGCTGCGGTTTCTCTATCCGCTCGTGCGCTTGGCGCGCGTGGCGGTGCGGCGCGGGGGAGCGGGGTAGGCCCTAGACGTTGAACCGGAAGAGCATCACGTCGCCGTCCTGCACCACATACTCCTTGCCCTCGGCGCGTACGACGCCCTTCTCGCGCGCCCCCTTCCAGCCGTCGTTGGCCACGAAGTCGTCATAGCTTGCCGTCTCCGCGCGGATGAACCCGCGCTCGAAGTCGGTGTGGATCACGCCCGCGGCATTCGGTGCCGTGTCGCCCTGCTGGATGGTCCACGCGCGGACTTCCTTCTCGCCGGCGGTGAAGTAGGTCTGCAGGCCGAGCAGGTGGTACCCGGCGCGGATGAGGCGGTCGAGGCCCGCGGACTCCAGGCCCAGCGACTGCAGGAACTCCGCGCGATCGTCCGGCGGCAGCTCGGCCAGCTCACCCTCGATCTTCGCGGAGAAGGTGACGACCTCGGCGGGCTCGTGGTCGCGGGCGATGGCGGCGCGGAGCGCGGTGACGTGAGGGCCTTCGTCGCCGTGCAGCTCGGCGTCCGTCACGTTGGCGGCGTAGAGCACCGGCTTGAGCGTGAGGAGCTGCATGGCGCCGAGCAGCGCGCGCTCGGCGTCGGAGAGCGCCACGTGCCAGAGCGCCTTGCCCTCGGCGAGCGCGGCGTTGGCCTTCTCGAGGGCCGGCAGCTCGGCCTGCGCCTCCTTGTCGCCGGTGCGCGCGGCGCGCTTCGCCTTGTCGAGGCGTTTCTCCACCGAGCCCAGGTCGGCGAGGGCGAGCTCGAACTCGATCACCTCGCGGTCGCGCACCGGGTCCACGCCGCCCATCACGTGGGTGACGTCGGGGTCCTCGAAACAGCGGACGACGTGCACGATGGCGGCGGTCTCGCGGATGTTGGAGAGGAACTTGTTGCCCAGCCCCTCGCCCTGCGACGCGCCCTTCACCAGGCCGGCGATGTCGACGAACTGCACCACCGCGGGGACGGTCTTCTCGGGCTGGACGATGGCGCTGAGGCGGTCGAGGCGCGGGTCGGGGACCTCGACCATGCCGACGTTGGGATCGACGGTGCAGAACGGGTAGTTCGCGGCCTCCGCCTTGGCGGCGGTGAGGGCGTTGAACAGGGACGACTTGCCGACGTTGGGGAGACCGACGATTCCGAGGGAGAGCATGAACTACTGGGCGAGGTGACGGGCTACGGGTGACGGATGACGGGGCAGGTCGCAGCGAAAGGTATCGGAGCGCAACGGAATGGTGGTGCTCGTCGCCCGTTGAAGGCGCACGTTGTTCCGCACCGGAGGCAACGATGTACGACTTCAGGCGGCTCGACGTGTGGCGGAAGGCGCACGAGCTCACGCTGGCGACATACCGATCCGTGCCTGCGGGTTCGGAACGACGCTATCCGGGGCTTGCCGGCCAACTGCGTCGAGCCTCGTCGTCCATTCCCGCGAACATCGTGGAGGGATGCGGGCACTCATCGCGGCGCGAGTTCGCGCGGTTCCTGCAACTGGCGATGGCGTCCGCCCACGAGCTGCACTACCACCTCATGCTCGCCAGCGAGCTTGGCCTGCTGCCGTCGGCATCGTTCGCGCGACTCGAGGCAAGGACCGAGCAGGTAAAGAAGATGCTGACTGGCCTCTTGCGTCGGGTCCGGTCGGGGCCGGCAGCGCCCGCGGGACGGGGTTCGCGTGATGGCGCCGCCACGATCCGCGACCCGTGACCTGTCACCTGTCGCCCGTCACCTCGCCGTTGTCGTTCGTCGTTCTTCCCGCGTACCGATTCATGGTTGCCTTCATCCCGTCCTTCATCCACAGCTCGACGGCGTCCGTGAGCTCCGGGAGCAGCCCGCGCACCGCGGCTGTGTCGGCCTTGCCCATCGGCGACAGCACGTAGTCCGACAGCGACCCCGCGCGCTCGTAGCCTTCCGGCGGGCCCACGCCGATGCGCAGCCGGCCGTACTCCTGTGTGCCGAGGTGGTGTTCGACGCTCTTGAGGCCGTTGTGGCCGCCGGCCGACCCCTTTTCCCGGAACCGGTACCGGCCCACGGGGAACGCCACTTCGTCCACCGCCACCAGCAGGTCGTTCGCGATGGCGAAGAACGGGCGCCGGGTGTACGGCCGCAGCACCTCGCCCGACAGGTTCATGTACGTGAGCGGCTTGACGAGGCGGACGCGGGTGCCGTGCACGGTGCCGCTGGCGACCTTCGCCTCGCCGTCTTTCTTCCAGCCGTCGAAACGCCAAACGTCGGCGAGGTGGTCGATGAGCCACCAGCCGACGTTGTGACGCGTCTTCTCGTATTCGCGACCGGGGTTGCCGAGCCCGACGATGACTTTCATGGCGCGCGCCGGTGCCGCTCACGCGGCGCGGCGTGCCCGCGTCCCGGTGTCGCCACCAGGGCCGGACGCGCCGTGCCGCATCGCGGCCGCTACTTCTCGCCCTCGCCCTCGGCGCCTTCCTCGTCCTCCGCCTTGGGCTTGCGAATGAGTTCCGGCTCGGCCGGGGCGGCAGCCGCTTCGGCCGCCTCTTCCGGCGTGGGCTCGGCGACTTCCTTCGGCACCGCGCAGACGCAGATGGTGCCGGCCGGGTCGTCGAGGATCTCGACGCCGGCGGGCACGACGACGTCGCGCACGTGGAGCGACTTGCCCACGCCGAGCGGCGACACGTCCACGTCGATGTGGTTCGGGATGTCGGACGGATCGACGGAGATGTGGAGCTCGCGGACCGTTTCGTCGAGGATGCCGCCCCCGTTCCGCACGCCCTCCGGCGTGCCGACGAACTTGAGGGGCACGCGCACGGTGATCTTCTCACCGGCGACGAGCTCCTGGAAGTCCACGTGCAGGATGTCGCGCTTCACGGGGTGGCGCTGCAGCTCGCGGATGATGGTGCGGGCGACCTTGCCCTCGATGTCGAGCTCGATCACGGTGGTGGTGTAGCTGATCTTCTCGAGCAGGCGCGTGAGGTTGTACGCGTTGAGTTTGAGCCCCAGGGGTTCGCGCGCGTGGCCGTAGATGATGGCCGGGATTTCGCCGGCGGCGCGGAGCTTGCGGGCCGTGCCCTTGCCGGATTCCGTCCGGGTGGACGCGGAGAACTGTGCGGTTGCCATGGTGGTGCGGCCTCGGATTGGGGTGCGCGACGTGGGTTCCCGGTCATTCGCCGGCCCGGCGGCGCACCTACTGTCTACTGTCTACTGTCTACTGTCTACTCAGTCAAACAGACTGCTGACGCTCTGGTCCGCGTGCGTGAACCGGATCGCCTTCGCCAGCAGCTCGCCAACCGACAGGACGTTGAGCTGCGGGAACTGCCGCGACTCGGGGATGGCGATCGAGTTGGTCACGGCGACCTCCTTGATCGGCGCATTCGAGAGCCGCTCCACCGCGGGGCCGGACAGGAGCGCGTGCGTGGCGCACACGTAGATGTCGTTGGCCCCCAGGTTCTTCAGGGCGCGCGCGGCTTCCGTCACCGAGCCCGCCGTATCGATCATGTCGTCGGCGATGAGGCAGTCCTTGCCCTCGACCTCGCCGACCACGTTCACCACTTCCGCCACGTTCGCCATTGGCCGCCGCTTGTCGATGATCGCGAGGGAGCCGTTGAGCCGCTTGGCGAATCCCCGCGCCATCTTCGCGCTGCCCACGTCGGGCGCGACGACCACCAGGTCCTGCAATCCCTTCTTCCGGTAGTGCGCCGTGAACACCGGCGCCGCGTAGAGGTGGTCGACCGGGAGGTCGAACATCCCCTGCAGCTGGTGCGCGTGAAAATCGAGCCCGAGCACCCGGTTGGCCCCGGCCGCCTCGATCAGGTTGGCCATCAGCTTCGCCCCGATCGCGACCCGCGGCTGGTCCTTGCGGTCCTGCCGCGCGTAGCCGAAGTACGGAATCACCACCGTCACCCGTGCCGCCGACGCCCGGCGCGCGGCGTCCACGAGCAACAGCAACTCCATCACGTTCTCGGCGGGCGGGTTCGTCGGTTGCACGATGAACACGTCCGCGCCCCGGACATTCTCGTCGATGCGGACGAACACCTCGCCGTCGGCGAAGCGGCTCGTCGTGCACTTGCAGAGGTCGACGCCCAGATTCGCCGCGATCTCGTTGGCGAGTTCGCGATTGCCGGTTCCGGTGAGCACCCGGAACGTGTGAACTGGGACTGCCAAGCCGTCCATGGGGTAGCCGTGTAACATACGCCGTGGCAGCGGGTTATTCAATCCCGCCAACTGCGCTGCGGAAGTTGCCCCCGGTGGATTCGAACCACCATTCTGCGGTCCAAAGCCGCATGTCCTGCCATTGGACGAGGGGGCAGTGCCCGAAAGCTATCGGGCCGGTTCCCCGGACGCACCCGTGCCCGTTCAGGCCACCGCGATGGGCGCCACCCGGGTGACCGTCTGCGCATGGAGCACGGTGAACCCCGGGGGCACGGCCACGAGACCGCCCGTCGGCGGCGTCATGAACACGCCGAACACGGCCGACCCCGAACCCGTCATCTGCGCCATCGGTGCGCCCGCAGCCCGCAGCAGGGCGATGGCGCTCCCGATCTCCGGGTGGCGTTCAACCACGACGTCCTGCAGGTCGTTGCCGCTGAGGCCCGCGATTTCACGCCACGAGAAGTGGTGCTCCGTGACGCCGGGTACGGCGTCCTCCCCGATGCGGGCCACGAGGGCCGCCTCGACCGTCGCGAGGGCGATGCCGCTCGCGGGGGTCGCGATCCGGCTCGGCCGCCGTTCCGCGCGGGGGTGCGCCGCCGCGTACCACGCAAACGCGTCGCGGCTCGAAACCCCGAACGGCGGCACGAGCAGGATCAGGTCGCGCGGTGACGGTGGCGGGCACGCGACGAC
>JAYEKC010000082.1:0-5008 GCA_034716715.1 Gemmatimonadota bacterium
TCTCGTCGAAGTCGGAACCATCGTGACCGTGATCGACGACGATGAGGATGAGTACGAGTTCTTCGTCGCACCCTCAGAGAACAAGGTCCCCGGCATCCTCCTGGCTTCCCCGGAAAGTCCGCTGGGCGCCGCGCTCCTCGGCGGCCGGCGCGTTCCGGTCGTCGGCACCGTGACGATGGACCTCACCATGGTGGACGTGACCGACGTGCCCTGTGCGCTCGGCGACGTTGCCACGCTCATCGGCGCCGACGGCGATGAGGTGATCACCGCCGAGGACGTCGGCCGCGCGTGCGGGCTCTCGCCGTACGAGATCCTCACCGGACTCCGGGCCCGCGCCCCGCGGAGCTACGCGTGACGGCGCCGGGGATGCCGCGCGCAAGCCAGCCGGCTGGCGACCGGCGGGCGGCCATCGTCGTGCTCGACGGCGTGGGCGTGGGGCCCGCGCCCGACACCGCGGCGTACGGTGACTCGGGCAGCAACACGCTCGGGAACCTGGCCAAGGTCGTCGGCGGGCTCGACCTGCCGCATCTCGAGGCGGCGGGCCTCGGCCGCATCGCCCCGCTGGCCGGTGTGCGGCCCGTGGCCGGCCCGACGGCCGCGTACGGCATCCTGGAGCCCCGGTCCGCGGGCAAGGACAGCACCACCGGGCACTGGGAAATCGCCGGCGTGCGGATCGACAGGCCGTTCCCGACCTACCCGAAGGGATTCCCGCGGGAGGTCGTGGACGAATTCGCGCGCCGGACGGGGCGGGGGGTGATCGGCAACGTCGCGGGAAGCGGGACGGACCTCATCGCGCGGTTCGGTGACGAGCACCAGCGCGCCGGCAAGTGGATCGTCTATACGTCGGCCGATTCGGTGTTTCAGGTTGCGGCGCACGAGGAGACCGTCCCGCTCGAGGAGCTGTACGCGGCATGCGCGACGGCCCGCGAGATGCTGGTGGAACCCCATAACGTGTCCCGGGTGATCGCCCGGCCGTTCGTCGGGAAGCCTGGCGGGTACGTCCGCACGGGCAACCGGCGGGACTTCTCGGTCGCTCCCCCGCACGAGACCCTCGTGGACGCGATCGAGGCGGCCGGAATACCCCGAACCGGGGTGGGCAAGGTGGACGACCTCTTCGCCCACCGGGGGATTTCGGGTGGCCACACCAGCGGCAACGAGGAGGGGATCCGCCGGATCTACGCCTGGCTCCATTCGGGAAGTGGGTTCCTGTTCGGCAACCTTGTAGATTTCGACCAATTGTACGGGCACCGGAACGACATTCCGGGGTTTTATAGGGCGTTGCGCGAGTTCGACGCCGCACTGCCGGCGCTCACCGCCGCCTTGAGAGAGGACGACCTGCTGTTCATCACCGCCGACCACGGCAACGATCCAACCACGGCTTCGACGGACCATGCACGGGAGAGCGTCCCGCTCCTCGTGATGGGGCCGCGCGTCCGGCCCGTTGCCATCGGTCGCCGCGACACCTTCGCCGACCTTGGCGCGACCGTGGCCGACTGGCTCGGCCTCGCCTTTCGCGGCGACGGGCGGTCGGTCCTTCCGCTGGTGATCGGCGAATGACGCCACCCGACCGGCTGGCGGCCGTCCGGGCGGCCGCCGAAGCGGCGATGCGGCGGGCCTACGCGCCGTATTCCCAATTTCGCGTCGGCGCGGCACTCCTCGCCGCCGACGGCTCCATCTACGCCGGGTGCAACGTCGAGAACTCCTCATTTCCTGCCGGCTCGTGCGCCGAGCGCAACGCGCTCGGGGCCGCCGTGCACGCTGGTCACCAGGAGTTCACGGCCCTTGTGATCGTCACCGAAGCGGATGCCCCGACGCCTCCCTGCGGGGTATGCCGGCAGGCGCTCGTCGAGTTCGCCCCCAAGCTGGCCATCACAAGCGTCGGGGCGCTCGGTACCGTGGCCACGTGGACGCTGTCGGAACTCCTGCCCGCCCCGTTCACGGGCCAGTCCCTGAGGCACGCGTGAACGCCGGCTCCCCCAAGGCGGCGCATGCAGCCCACGGATCGTCGGCCCGCATCGGCGCATCCCGCCACCGTCGCGCCGCCGCCCTTGCCCTGCTGATCGGCGTAGCGGGCCTCGCCGGCGCATGCCGCGAGCAGCTCGATGGCGGCCCTGCGTGTTCGGTTGCCAGCGCATTGTGTCCCGGTCAGGCCGTGGACCTGCGCGACACGATCATCGACCCCGTGCTCGCATTCGACAGCACCTTCGGCGGGTTCCCGGGGACGGGCACGGAGGTCTTCCTCCCGCTCGTGAACTACGGCGACTCGCTCGAGACGGTGGCCATCGCGCGGTTTGACACGCTCACCACCTTGTTTTCGCCGCCCGGCGATACCGTGCAGAGCGTCCTGTACGCGGACTCCGTGTACCTGCGCATGGACGTGGACCTCCGCCGCGCGCGGGTGCCTGACAGCGTCAGGATCGACGTGTACGACGTGGGCGATCCGACCCTGGCTCCCGGCTTCGTTGACTCGGTCCCCGCCATGCTCCGCACCCGCTTCGTGCCGGGCCGCATCATCGGCGGCAAGACGTTCAGCAAGGTGCAGATCGTCGACTCGATCCTGGTGCCCGTCAACGACTCGGCGATGCTCGCGCACCTCCGGGACAGCACCTATGGATGGCCGCGCCTGCGCGTGGGCGTGCGCGTCCGCGGCATCGGGGGGCCCGTGGCGTTCCGCATCGGGTCGGAGGAGAGCGGCAGCCCGATGCGGCTGCGCTACCGGCCCAAGGCCGACACGTCGGTGCACCAGCAGGAAGTGAACCTCGCGTCGGGCGACCCCGCCGACCGCGCGGACATCCGGATCGACCTCCGGGACTTCCCGGTGGTGCTGAAGAGCAAGCTGCCGAATCCGCCAAACCAGATGATGATCGGCGGAATTCCCGGCAACCGGGTCTACCTGCGGTTCAACATCCCGAGCCGCCTGTCGGACTCGACCACGGTGATCCGCGCGACCTTGCGGCTCACGCAGGTGCCGTATCCGTTCGGCGCGGATTCCGACACGGTGGTCGTACACACGCACGTCGTGCTGGCGTCGCCGCTGGTGACCGACCTCCGGCGCGCGTCCACGTTCCTGTCACAGGCCGGCCTCGTGGTTGAGGACTCGCTGAGCCTCTCGCCACACGGCAGCGGCGTTCGGGAGATCGAGTTGTACCCGCTGGTGCGGGGGTGGGCCCTGCAGTCCGGCCAGACCAACGCGCCGCCGCGCGCCGTGGTGCTCGCCACAAGCAACGAGGGCACGCTTCCGCTGATCGCCACCTTCTATTCCACCACGGCTGCCCCGGGGCTGCGGCCCCGGATGCGGCTCACCTACATCCCGAAGGTCGGGTTCGGAACGCCATGACGCGCACCGTGCGATGGAGGCGCCTTGGCGCCACGCTGGCTGCGGCCGTGCTTTCGGTCGCACTCGCGCCGGCACCCGGCAAGGCGCAAGGCGCGCTCAGCCAGCTCGGTTTCGGGTATCCCGTGGGCGGGCTGTCCGCGCGCTCGCTGTCGACGGGCAGCGCGCTGGGCGACGTGGACCCGCTCTCGGCGGTCAACCCGGCCGCGATTGTCCTCAACGCCCGCGCGCAGGGCTACTTCCAGTTCGAGCCCGAGTTTCGCCAGGTGAACGCCGGTGCCGGCACCGTCGGCACCACCACGCTCCGCTTTCCCCTGTTCATGGTCACCGGACGGCAGGGGCGCGCCACGTTCGCCCTGTCGTACTCGTCGTTCATGGACCGGACGTGGAGCAACTCGTACCCCGACACGCAGGTCATCAACGGCGAGAAGATTCCGTCCACCGTGCTCACGTCGAGCGAGGGCGGCATCGCCGACATCCGCGGCGCGATGGCCTGGAGCCTGTCCGAGCGCGTCCACATCGGCGTGGCGGCGCACATCTACCCGGGCCAGAACCGGGTGATCTTCGGCCGCGTCTTCCCCGATTCGTTCCAGGCCGGGACGTTCCAGAACGTCAACACCTACACCTATGCGGGTACCGGTGTGTCCGCGGGGGCGGTGTGGATCACGCCGAGCCACGTGACGCTCGCCGCCGACCTGCGGGCCGGCGGCACGATCGACATGCGGCTCGGCGACAGCACCCGCGTCGGCAGCGGGCGCATCCCGTTCCGCTACGGCGTGTCGGCCGCCTACGACGGCGTGCCGGGGGCCGTATTCGCGGTACGCTATGCGAGCGAGCGGTGGAGCGACCTGCGCGGGCTCGGGAGCGCCGCGCTCGGCATCGCCGATGCCAGCGACCTCTCGGTCGGCGCCGAGGCAGCCGGGCCGCGCGTCGGCTCCAGCTCGATGATGTTCCGCCTTGGCTATCGGTCGCGGGGCCTGCCGTTCACCTACCTGGGGACCGACGTCCGCGAGTCGTCGTACGGGGGCGGCATCGGCACACCCATCGGGGGCACACGGGCGTTCCTCGACCTCGGGCTGGCCCGCGTGGCTCGGCAGGCCGCCGGGGTGAAGGAGAACGCGTGGCTGCTGAGCATCGGGGTGGGCATCAAGCCCTGAGCCACCCCGGCCCGTGACCTCCCCGGCCGCTCCCGAGCACGGCGTCGCGCCGCTGGTGCTCATCGCCGACGACGCCGAGGCGAACGTCGCGCTCCTCACCGACCAGCTGGAGGGCATGGGGTTCCGGGTCACCGTCGCGGCCACGGGGCCGGCGGCGATCGCCGCGTGCATCGAGCACCGGCCCGACCTCGCGATCCTCGACGTCTCGATGCCCGCGGGTGACCTCGGCGTTCCCGACCGCGACACGGGGTTCGAGGTGTGCCGGTGGCTCAAGCGCGATCCGCGCACCGCCCGCATCCCGGTGATCTTCGTGACGGCGCTGAACGATCCCTCCGATCGCGTGCGCGCCATCGAAGCCGGCGGCGACGACTTCCTCAACAAGCCGTACCACCGTCTCGTGCTCAATGCCCGCGTGCATTCGCTGCTCAAGCTCAAGGGCGCCACCGACGCGCTGGAGGAGAGCTTCAAGCGCCTGCGCGAGCTGCAGAAGGTGCGCGACGACCTGATGAAGATGATC
>JAYEKC010000083.1:0-4965 GCA_034716715.1 Gemmatimonadota bacterium
GACGCGAACGTCGGCTCGACGCCCTTGTCGTACTTGAGCAGCGCCACCTGCTGGCCGTCCACGGAGATGTCGATGTCCTCGAACTTCGTGCCGATGCCGCCGCCCACGTTCACGCGGAACACGTACTTGCCGTCGGCGGGGAACGTGTGCGTTTCCACGATGCCGCCCCGCGTGCCGAAGGGCGCGCCGTCCACGTGGTCCCACGGGTGCTGCGAGACGAACGGGGAGATGCGGTACGTCACCGGGATCGGCGGCGCGGACTTGTCACCCAGCGCCATGCGCGTCACCGAGGCCGCCGCGTTCAGGTACGCCTCGAGCAGCGTCGGCGAGAGCATCTGCACGTCGGCGACGTTGTCGAAGTTGGCGCTCTTCGTGTCGAGCGGGAGGTAGTCGGCCGCGTCGACCGTCACGCCGAGGAGGTCGCGCACCGCGGCCTCGTACTCGGGCCGGTTGAGGCGCTGGAACGTCCGCACGCCAGCCATCGGCTTCGACGCGGCGTCGATCGTCTGCTCCAGCGTCTCCACGAGCGCGAGGAGCGTATCGCCGCCGGGCCGCCGCGACGTCGGCGGCGGCATCATCGCCGTCCGCAGCTTGCGGATCATCTTCTCCGCCACCTCGACGTCGTTCGGCGCCGAGTCGATGGCGAATCCCTCGAGGCTGACGTTGCCCCGCATGTTCTTGTCGTTGTGGCACCCGCGGCAGTAGCGCTCGACCACGGCGTTGAGGGCCGCGATCTCGATGCCACGCGAGCCCACGCCCGGCACGCGGAAGGCGGTGTGCCGCAATACGGGAGGCGGGCCATGGTGCGCCGCAGCCGCCACGGGAGCCTTGCGAGCGGCCGGAGCCGGTGCGGTGCGTGTGCCGCCGGGCACGCTCGCGCCCGACGCCGCGCCCACCACCAGTGCCACCGCCACCACCCCACCCGCCGCCAACGCCCGGTTCACTCGCATCCGCCAGCCTCCGTCCAGTGCCGTTCAGCTACGCAAACGCGCGCCGTCGCAGATGCGGCGGCGCGCGAACTTCATGACCTCAGTCTCCCGCCACCCCCGTGGGACACTGCCGCCGACGCACGGTGCCAAGCGAATACTGGGCGCTCTGGACAGGCTCGAGCCGCCGATTCGGCACAGCGTGCATGGTGGGCTCCCGGGGAGGGGGTCGGATCGCTCTAATGTAGGCCGAGCGGACCGCAAAACGCCAGTCCGGCCGTATCCTTACGGACCGGCTGGCCCGTTCGCTGGCTCGCCCCGGATGCCCCCGGAGGGTCCCGGGAAGGCCATCTGGGGAGGGCTGTGGGAGGTGCCGGGACTCCCCGACGAGTCGCTGGGCCTGACTCCGGTTTGGGGCTCAACCCTCCAGCGTGCCCGGCCGGAACACCACGCCGGCCGCCACGGCGACGACGGTCACGATGAGCATCGCGCTCAGGCCGGTGATGACGTAGCCCACGACGCCGATCAGTCCAGCCCCCTCGACCACTGCCCAGAGCGTCACGGCGACGGCGCGAACCTCGGGCCGCGCCCAGTAGGCGTCCGGCGAATCCGCGGACGCGCGCTCCGGAATCCGCGGCCGCAGCACGAGGGCGGCGAGGAGGAGCGCGGCGGCGGCCGCCGCCGGCAACGCGTACAGGGCCACCGGCGCCAGTTGCGGCGGCGGCGCGGCCCGCCCGAGTGCCAAGGCCACGACGACGGCCGCAATGACGACGCCGCCGAACAGGGCGGTGTGGATGAGGCGCACGATGCGGGCGGCGTTCGGCACGGGTCGGCTTGGCGGTCGGCGGTCGGCGGTGGCGGCGGGTCAAACGACCGGGGAACTGTGGGGCCGTTGGCCCGGCGGCGCAATGCCCGTAGATTGCGGCCAACAGATCGTGGGCGGTGGAGTTCGCCCCAACCGTCGTCCCCCCGGCGACCAATGACTCCTGCGATGCCCGGCTCGTCCGGTCCGCGGGGGTCGTTTTCGTCAACGGAGGCTCAGGGATGCTCTGGTATGTCGCGATTGGCGGAGCGCTCGGCAGCGTGGCCCGCGTGTCGCTCGGCGGCGTGGTGCAGCGCTCCACGGCCACGGCGTTTCCGTGGGGCACGCTCGTGGTCAACGTGGCGGGGTGCCTGCTCATCGGGTTCCTGATGCGCTACTTCGCCGAGGCGGCCGCCGCCTCGCCGTCGGTGCGCGCGCTGGTCACCGCGGGATTCTGCGGCGGGTTCACGACGTTCTCGACGTTCTCGTACGAGACCATCGCGCTCCTCGACCAGGGCGACTGGCGCCGGGCCCTGTGGTACGCCGGCCTCAGCGTGGGCGTGTCGCTGCTGGCCACGGTGGCGGGCATCGCGCTGGCGCGGCCCGTGGCACTGCTGGCGCAGGGGCAGTGAGCGTGCCCCGTCCCGACGCTCCCCTCCACGCCGCGTTCGGCGGCGAGCGCACGCTGATGCGGATCCACATCGGCGAGGCGGACCGGTTCGACGGCCGGCCGCTCCACCGCGCCGTCGTCGAGGCGCTGCGGGCCCGCGGACTCGCGGGGGCGACCGTCACGCAGTGCATCGCGGGCTTCGGCGCCACGGGCGCGATCCATTCCTGGTCCACCGAACTCGGCGCCCTCGACCTCCCCGTCGTGGTGGAGTGCGTGGACGAGGAGGCGCGGATCCAGGCGGTGCTCCCCGAGCTGGACCGGATGATCGGCGGCGGCCTCATCACCCTGGAGCGCGCCGAGGTCGTGGCGTACCGCGCGCCGGAACCGCCGGGCAGTGCCGGTGGCGCCGGCGCAGGGGGTGTCGCATGACACGCGGCTTCAAGGGCGAGCGGATCCTCATGCGCATCCACATCGGGTCGAACGACCGCTGGCGGGGCCGTCCGCTCTACGAGGCGATCCTCGAGTTGCTCCGCGCGGAGGGCTTCGCCGGCGCGACCGTGTTTCGTGGCATCGCCGGCTTCGGGGCGGCAGCGCGTGTGCACCGGGGGTCGGCGCTGTCGCTGAGCAGCGACCTCCCCATCGTGGTGGAGTCGGTGGACACGGACGAGCGGATGCGCACGATCCTCCCGGTGCTCGACGGGATGCTGGGCGGCGGGCTCATCACGCTCGAACGGGTGCGCGTGATCATGTACCGCGCCGACGTGCCGGAGGCCGAGCGCACCGGCAGCTGGCCGATCGACCTTGGCGGCGCCGGAGGCGGGGGCTGAAACGGGAGCGCGGGGGGCCGCCCGCATTGGGCGTCCCCCCGCGCCAGTGCCCCAGGCCTGACGAAGCAACGTCAGACACCACGTACCGTTGCTGCCTTTCGGCCCTGGCGGAGTTGGCGGGCTTACGCCCTCCGGGGCCTGGAGCAACCGGAATATAACGCGTCAGCCGCCGCTGCTGGCCCGGCCGTCCCCGAGCAGTTCGCGGAAAGCCGCCGTGGCGGTCTTCATCTCTTCCATCGTGCCGAACGTGATCCGCGCCTGGTTGGTCAGCGGCGGGAACGCGCGGCCCACGGCGATGCCCTTGGCCAGGGCCGCCTTCTTGAAGTCCGCGGCCGGGCGCCGAATGTCGACCATCATGAAGTTGGCGTCGCCGGCCGTCATCTTGAACCCGGCGTCGGCGAAGAACTTCCGCGCGAAGGCCTTCACCTCCTTGTTGCGCTTCACCTCGTCGGCAATGTGCTGCTGGTCGGCGAGCGCGGCGCTCGCGGCCACGAGCGTCAGCTGGCTGACGTTCGAGCCGAGCACCCACTGCCGCATTTTCGCGAGCGTCTCGGTGCGGCCCACCGCGTAGCCGATGCGGAGGCCGGCCATGCCGTACACCTTGGAGAACGTGCGCAGCACCACCACGCGCGGGTTCTCGAGCGCCATCGGGATGAGCGTGCCGTACCCGGGCTTGTCCACGTACTCGAAATACGCCTCGTCCACGAGCACGGTGGTGCCCGGCGAGGCGCGCAGCAGGTCGTTGACGAACGCCGTGACGTCGGCCCTGGTATGCGCCGTGGCCGTGGGATTGTTCGGGTTGCAGATGTACACCAGCCCGGCGCCACGCGACGCGGCGCCCATGGCGCCCAGGTCGAGCCCGAGCGACGCGTCCACGGGCACCATCTTCACTTCGGTCCCGAGGAACTGGGCGAACTCACCCGGCGCCTCGAACGTGGGCGCGGCCCCGACGTACGCCGCCGTGCGCGACGTGAACGCGTGGTCGGCGGCGCGCAGGAGCTCGCCCGACCCGCACCCGAGGATCACGTTGTTCGGCGTCACGCCCTGGAGCTTCGCGATGGCCTCGATGACGTCGTCCTCGGCGAGGATCGGGTACCGGTTCGCCTCATTGAGGTGGGCCCGGATCGCCTCGAGTGCGCGCGGGCCCGGGCCGACGGGATTCTCGTTGCTGTCGATGCGGACCGGCGCGTGCGCGGCCATCCTGCGGTCGGCCTTGCGGTCGGCGACGCCCTGGATGCCCTGCGTCGCCTGGCCCTGACCCTGAAACGCCCACAGGGCCTCGCGGCCACGGGCGGAGATGAGCGGCGCGCTGAGCAGCCCCGCGCCTCCTGCGCCGACGGTGCCGAGGAAGTGACGTCGCGAAACGGCCACGAGAGTGCCTCCGGAGGGAGATACGGCCGAAGATAGGGCAACGGCCCGGCGTCGGCTACGGCCGGGTGGTGGGCCCCCAGAGCAACCAGTACACGGTTGAGCCCGTCGTCAGCGTCGTCTGGCCCGAGAGCGCGCGCTGCAGCTCCACGCGCAGCGCGTCGTCAGTCACGTCGGCGCCCATTCCCATCGTGGCGCCCGGACCGGCCTGCCCCGGATCGCCGCCCGGCATGTCGGTCAGGCGCCAGTCGTACACGACCCCCGGTTCGGGGTTGAACGACATCGATGGCGGCAGATACGATTGCATCTCGGTCGGAATGGTGCCGGGCCCCGGCGCGACCGGCCAGTGTCCACTGTCGGCGGACACGTGGAACGCCGCCCCCCGGATGACCTCGAGGTCGCCAACGATGCGGGCCGCGCGCCCGCGGAGCC
>JAYEKC010000084.1:0-4958 GCA_034716715.1 Gemmatimonadota bacterium
GGCGGCGTCGCCGGCCGCGGCGGCTTGCCCGGCGCGACGCGCCGCGGCATGCGGTGCGCCCTCCCACGGCCGGGCCACCACGCTGAACGTCGAACCCGCGCCGACCGTGCTCTCCACCGTGATATCGAACCCCATCACCTGCGCCAGCGATCGCGTGATGGTGAGGCCAAGTCCCGTGCCGCCGTACTGTCGCGACGGTCCCGAGTCGGCCTGCTGGAAGGCCTCGAACACGGCGTCGAGTCGGTGCGCCGGAATGCCGATGCCGGTGTCGATCACGTCAATGCGGGCCAGCCGGCCCGACGTTTCGTCGCGGACGACGCGGACGGTCACCGTGCCGTGCGACGTGAACTTGAGGGCATTGCCCACGAGGTTGATCAGGATCTGCTTCAGCCTGGTGGCGTCGGTGTCCACCGGTGCCAGCACGTCCGGAACGTCGGCCACGAGGCGGACGTCGCGCCCGTGCGTCTGGCCCTCGAGCTCGAGCACGGTGTCGCGCACGAGCGTCGAAACGTCCACCGGTGCGATTGCCAGATCCACGCGCCCGGCCTCGATCTTCGAGAGATCGAGGATGCCGTTGATGAGCCCCAGGAGGTGGCGCCCATTGGCGCCGATGCGCTCGAGGTAGGCCACGTCCTGCGCGCCGAGCGTGCGGTTCCGGTTCTTGAGGAGGACGTTGGCGAACCCGATCACCGAATTGAGCGGCGTGCGCAGCTCATGGCTCATGTTGGAGAGGAACTCGCTCTTGGCGCGGTTCATCCGCTCGGCGGCATCGCGGGCCGCCCGCAGGTCGGCGTCGGCGGTGCGCGCCTGGATGAGGCGGTCCACCATCCCGGCGAGGAGACCGAATCCGAGCACGAGCGTGCCGCCGGTGGCCACCGCAATCACGAGGGTGAACGGCGAAATCGGCGCGACGTCGCTCGTGTCGTGCGCCATCGGCGTGAACCGGGCCGCGGCCATGCCGGTGTAATGCATGCCCGCGATCGCGAACCCCATCACCACCGCCGCGGCGGCCCGGAACACGTGCACGCGGCCCGATTCGTTCGTGCCCAGCGCCCGGGCAACGTGGAGCGCGACGTACGACGCCGCCACCGCGATGGCCACCGATGCCCACCACAGGTCCATCCGATACGAGATCGCGGCTGCCATTCGCATGGCGGCCATGCCGATGTAGTGCATGCCCGCGATGGCAACGCCCATGGCCACGCCGGCCACCGCGAGGCGGCCCTGGGCGGCCCGTTCCCGGCTGGCCACGTGGAGGGCGAACGCTGAGGCGCCGATCGCTACCACAATGGACAGGGTCACGAGGACGCCATCGTAGTCCACGGGCATCGGCAGACGGAGCGCCAGCATCCCGACGAAGTGCATCGTCCAGATGCCGGTTCCCATCGCGATCCCGCCGCCCGCGATCCAGAGTGTGCGGGCGCGACCGGCGGCCACGTGGACGCGGCCGGCGAGGTCGAGTGCCGTGTACGACGCGAGCATCGCGATCGCGATCGACAGCACGACGAGTGGTACGCTGTAGAGGTGGGCCAGGTCGGGCGTCATGGTGGGTGTCCCGGGCGTTTCAGGAGCCGAGGCGCCGGCCGACGAGCCGGATGCTGAGGCAACGCTCGATGGCGCCGAGCAGGAGGGTTTCGTCCGCAATCGGCTTTGTCACGTAGTCGTCGAAGCCGGCGTCCAGGAACCTCGCGCGGTCGCCCGCCATGGCGTGCGCCGTCAGCGCAATCACGGGCAGGCCGGAGAACGCCGGATCGCGGCGGATGCGAGAGAGCACCTCCGCGCCGTCCATTTCCGGCAGCGAGATGTCGAGCAGCATCACGTCGGGCCGCACGATGGAGAGTCCGTCGAGCGCGGCCCGGCCGTCGGCGTACTCAATTACGTCGTACCGCTCGTCGAGCAGGGCGTGGATGAGCAACCGATTGTCGGGGTTGTCCTCCACCAGCGCAATATTGTGTCGCATCGGTCGCAGCCTCTCGGTGGGCGTTGCCACTCCAGGGAGGCGAGATCCGTGCCACGTGGCTTGCAGGGGCCAAGCGGCTTCGCGACAATGACTTGGGTGAAGGCGTCGTCCCGCGCCGTACCGTCCACGGGGTGGACGGCGTCAACCGCGTGGACGGTCAGGTCGTCAACAGGCCGTACAGGGCCAGTCGGTTGTAGAGACCCTGTCGGGAGAGGCCCAGGAGCTTCGCGGCGCGCGTCCGGTTGCCGTCCACCAGTTCGAGCACGTGCTGGATGTGGGTGCGCTCGAGCGTGGCGATGGAGAGGTCGGCCGCATTTTCCGGCTCGGCGCCGGGGCCCGGGCCTGCGCCGGCCGCCACGTCGAGGTCCAGCCGCTCGCGCATTTCGGCGGGGAAGTGGACGCTCTCGAGTTCAACGTCGCGTTCGGCCGTGAGCACTGCGCGTTCGAGCGTGTTGCGGAGTTCCCGCACGTTGCCCGGCCACGGGTAGGTGGCGAGGAGCTCGATGGCGTCGGGGGCGATCTGCGCCGGCCCGCGGCCGAGTTGCTGCCGCAGCGACGCGAGGATGGTGAAGGCGAGGTCCACGATGTCGTCGCGCCCGCGCTCGCGGAGGGATGGCACGCGGATCGGCAGTGCCGCGAGCCGGTAAAAGAGGTCAGCGCGGAAGCGCCCTTCGCGGACCGCGGCCGGCAGGTCGGCGTGCGTGGCCGCGACGAGCCGGACGTCGACGGCGATTTCGCGCGTGCCGCCGAGGCGGCGAAAGCGCTGGCTCTCGATGGCGGTGAGGAGCTTCGGCTGCAGCTCGGGGGCGAGGTCGGCAATCTCGTCGAGCATCAGCGTGCCGCCGTCGGCCACCTCGAAGAGGCCGGCCTTCTGCGCCCGGGCGTCGGTGAACGCGCCGCGCTCGTGGCCGAACAACTCGGAGTCGAGGAACGTGGCGGAGAGGCCGGCGCAGTTAACACTCACGAATGGCGCGCCGCGGCGCGGCGAGGCGGCATGGAGAAGCTTGGCCACCCAGCCCTTCCCACTGCCGGTTTCGCCCGTGAGCAACACGGGCGCCGCGCCGGCGGCGTATCGCTCGACCAGCTGGGCGACGTTGCGCATGGCGGGGGAGTCGCCGAGCGTGGCGAGGTCGCCGTCGCGTACCTGGCGCGAGGCGAGCAGCTGGTAGCGGCGGCGGAGAACCACCTTTTCGTACGCGCGCTCCACGGTGGCCGTGAAGTGGCGCGGCTCGAGCGGCTTGGCGAGGAACGTCTCCGCGCCGAGGTGCATGGCCTGGACGGCGGAGGCAACGTCGCCCTGGCCGGAGAGCATGACCACCATGGCATCCGGGTCGGTGCTGCGGAGCGCCGCGAGCACGTCGAGGCCGTTGATGTCGGGAAGGTCGAGGTCGAGCATCACGAGGTCGGGCCGATCGCGGTCGTATGCCGCAAGCGCGGCCCGGCCCGTGGTGACGCCGGTGGCGCTCCAGCGGTTGCGCTCGAACAGTTGGCCCACGACGCGGAGGACCCCGGGATCGTCGTCGACCAGGAGCACGGAGCGAGAGGGGGGCGCGTCTCCGGGCCGGGGCAACGGGGGCGTCGGTGCCGCACCGGCGCTCGAGGTGCTCATGCTGTCAATCTACACCGCCGAGGGGCATTTCAACGTCAGGGAACGACGGGCGCGGACGAGCGGGGCCGGGGTCGGCGGTCCGCCTACGCGCGCCGCTGCATCCACTCCCGCTCGATCCACGCGTACGTCCGCGCCATGCCGTCGCGCAGGCGGATGGACGGCTCCCAGCCGAAGTGCGAGCGGATGCGCGTGTTGTCGGAGTTGCGCCCGTTCACGCCCTTGGGCGCGTCGAGCTTGTAGCTCCGCTTCAGCTTCACCCCGGCAATCTCCTCGGCGATGTCCACGAGCTGGTTGATGGTCACCAGCTCGCTCGATCCCACATTCAGCGGCTCCGTGACGTCGCTCCGCGTGAGCGTGAGCGTGCCCTTCAGGCAGTCGTCGATGTACATGAACGACCGCGTCTGCCGGCCGTCACCCCAGATCTCGATCGTCCCCGTGCCGCGGTGCTTCGCCTCGATCACCTTGCGGCAGATGGCCGCCGGCGCCTTCTCACGCCCGCCGTCCCACGTGCCCTCCGGCCCGTACACGTTGTGGTACCGCGCCACGCGCGTGGCGAGCCCGAAGTCCTCGCGGAAGTGCCGGCACATGCGCTCCGAGAACAGCTTCTCCCAGCCGTAGCCGTCCTCCGGCATCGCGGGGTACGCGTCCTCCTCCTTCAGCGCCGTCACGTTGGCGTCCGTCTGCTTGTCGGCGGCGTACACGCACGCGCTCGACGAGTAGAAGAACCGTTTCACCCCGGCCTCGCGCGCCCCCATCAGCATGTGCGTATTCGTGAGCACCGAGAGCATGCACAGCGCCTTGTGGTTCTCGATGAACCCCATCCCGCCCATGTCGGCGGCGAGCTGGTACACCTCCTCGGCGCCGGCGCACGCGGCGCGCGCCTGCTCGAGCAGGGAGAGGTCGGCCACCACATTCTCGGCGCCCGTGTGCACCTGGTACCAGTCGCCGAGGGGCTTCCTGTCCACCGCCCGCACGGTGAAGCCTTCCTTTATAAGCGCTGCCACGAGGTGCCCGCCAATGAATCCGCCGCCACCCGCAACGACCGCCAATGCCATGCTGTTCCCGTCCGTGAAATGATTCCTGAAAATAGGGCCGCTTGCGCCCGGGCGCCGGGCTGCCCAGCGTAAGCGCACCATCAGCCGCCGGAACGCGCCATGAACGACGAAGCCGGGTGTTGTGCCGCCCTCCGCCGCATCCTCGGCCGCGAGGCTGCGGTGGAGCCGCTCCTCGACCAGCTCGAAGTCCGGGACGCCAAGCTGGGCCGGCGCATCGCCGCCGAGTTTGCCAACGTGTTCGCCGAGTGCCGGCGCGGCCTCGCCGACGACGACGACAGCCGCGGGTCGTCGGGGCCGGGCGACCCGGCGGTGATCGACCCCATCGACGTGCAGC
>JAYEKC010000085.1:0-4937 GCA_034716715.1 Gemmatimonadota bacterium
TGGGCTCCCCCCGCCCCACAAGGGGCCGCCCAGGGGGGGGGGGGGCCCGCCCCTTCTCATTGGCCCACTCCGGCTTCCGCGATGGCCGACAGGTCCAGGTCGGTCACACGGATCTCACCCGTCATGAGCTTGTGCAGCAACGCCTTGAAAAGCTCGTCGAGCACTGCGCGCTTGCGGCGGTGGAGATCTGTCTTGGCGTCGAGGGCGTTAAGGATGGCGACGATCTCGTCCGCTTCTTTCGGATTTGTCGGGCATGCAATCCGAAAGGTCTCGACGTCGTCGAGGTTCAGCGTCATCGTCCCATGCGCCGATGGCACGATTCGACGCAACAGCCGCTCCTTGCCGACGTAGATCGCCGAACGAATGAATGAACCACTGAGTTGGCCGCGTGGAATCAACGCCTTTATGTCCTGGTTGAACGCCATTGGGCGCTCGATTGTGGCGACCGGCAGGTCTTTGGCGAGGCCCATGCCTCGCACCAGGAGCATGACTGCGCCCGCGGGAGCTAGCCGGCTGCCCGCGTGAAGCCCAAGGTCGGTAATGTGATCTTCGGCGTCGTTGAGCGACGGTCGCTTCAGGTCCTTACCTGAAAGCCAAGGGATATCGCCACCCCAGAACTTTGACTCAGACTTGCGAGGCGTACCGCCGCTCCTGATCTCGCACGCTTGCGCGAGAGCTCGAACCGTCCAGCTCTCCGGCACCAACCCAATCTCGGTTTCCTTCTGCGCCTCGCCGCGCAGGCCGCGGGTGAAGACGGACTTCATCACGGCCTGCTTCAGAACAATCGTGGTCTCCAGCGCGTTCGCGTTCAGGTCCACAAGATGCCGAACTAAATCGAGAACGCGCGCGATGGTTTCTTGCTCGGGACGCTCGGGAATCGACAGACGGAGAGCGTACGCGTTCTCGCGATTGAGGCCAGGGACTGCACTGTGACTGTTGAGTTTCTCCAATCCTGCGCTACACAGCAGGTGATACAGGTATCGCCAGTCGTGGCCCTTTCTGTTCAGGACGTAGTAGGTAGTGTCGATCGGCCAGAAGTCGACAGGCGAGTACGCCACCGCACCGACGGACCCCTTCCTCCCGACGACAATCCCTGGGCCACGTACTAGTGCGGTCTTGTGAGTTCCGACCTCGCCGTTTGAACCAAACACGGGGACTGGGCCGGGTACTCGGCCCCGATCAGGAAGCGAGCCGCCGTAGGCCAACTCTATCTCGTCGCCCAGTGAGGTTTCGCTCCAGCCCTTCATTGAGCAACCGCCGAGAGCATCGCGAGAACGCGCCTGTCCACCTCATTCGCTTCCTTCGAGATCGCGTGAAGCGTTTCGAGGAGAGCTGGTATGTCGGCCGTCGCCACCTCCGTCCCCTGGCCCACCCACCTCCCCGGACTCAAGTTGTAATCCGCCTCCCGCGCCTGATCCATCGTGATCACCGCGACCTCCCCCGGCACCACCTCGCCCTTCAGGTACTCCGCCGCGAGCGAGCGAATCTCCTCCTCGGGAATGAAGTTCTTCGGCCGCCCCTTTTTCACCCGCCGGCTCGCGTTCAGCATCACGATCTTCCCGCGCCGCGCCGTGGGCTTCCGCTTGGACAGCACCACGATCACGCCGGCGGCAGTGGTGTTATAGAACAGGTTCTCCGGCAGCAGGATCACGCCGTCGATCAGGTCCTTGTCCACGAACCACTTCCGGATGTTCCGCTCCTTGTCCTCGTTCTTCGACCCCGACCCGCGCGTCATCGCGCCGGTGTCGAGCACCACGGCCGCGCGACCGCGGTCGTTCAGGCAGGCAAGCGTATGCTGCAGCCAGGCCCAGTCGCCCTTCCCCGATGTGACGCCCCCCTGCAGGCGGAACCGGTCGAAGGGATCGTTCGCGAACACATCGGGATTGAACGGCTGGTTCCACATCGGATTCGCCACGACGATGTCGTAGGTGCGAATCCGCCCGTCGGCCGTCTTGAACTTGGGGTTGATCATCGTGTCGCCGCGCGCGATCTCGAACTGGTCGAGGTCGTGGATGATGGCGTTCATCTTCGCCACCGCGAAACTCTCCGCGGCCAACTCCTGACCGTGCAGCTTGAGCGGCACCTTGCTCGTGGGGTCGAGCTCGCGTCCCACCAGTTGCAGCTTGACGAGCAGCCCCGCCGACCCGCAGGCGTAGTCGTGACACTCCTCGCCAGGCTTGGGGCGCATGATGTGCGCCATGAGGAATCCCACCTCGGTGGGGGTAAAGAACTCGCCGGCGCTCTGCCCCGACCCCTCGGCGAACTTCCGCAGCAGGTACTCATACGCTCGGCCGAGGAAGTCGGGCTGCACGTCGGCCAGGCCGAGCCGGTACCGCGGGTCGGAAAACGTCTCCACCACGTCGCGCAGCTTGGCGGGATTGATGTCGCGCTCGCCGTTCCGCTCGGCGGCAAAGTCCACCACGTCGATCACACCCGAGAGCGTGGGATTCTGCCGCACCACCGCGCGCACTGCCCTGGTCAGGTGCTCGCCAATGTCGCGCGGGCGCGTGTCGCGCCCCTTTTCCTTCGGCCACGCGTACTCCACACGCCCGCTGATCACTCCCCACCGCGCCTCGGGCGGGAGGTAGAACCGGAGCAGCGCGTGATCGCCGTCGGCAATCTGCAGCGCCGTGTCGCGGTCGCCATACTCTTCAGCCAGGCGCGCGATCTCGTCGTCGAATACGTCGGACAGGCGCTTGAGGAAGAGCAGGGGCAGCAGATAGTCCTTGTACTTGGCAGCCTCCTTCTCGCCACGAATCGAGCAGGCGGCATCCCACAGCATCTGCTCCATCGGCTTCGTCGTCGGCGTTGCCGTTCCGCTCTTCGCGCGCCGCCGGGTCACCTTGGCTGCCGCGTCGGCGGATTCGGGCTCTTCCCCGATCTCTGTTTCGGCGGCAAGTTTTTCGATCGACTTGAGCGCAGCGCGCTGTGGCTTCGAGGATCCGCCTTCCCAGCGGTTCACCGTTGCGAACGAAACGCCTAGTCGCTCGGCGAGCTGCTCTTGCGACAGGTTGAGCTTTGCCCGGATCGAGCGCAGCGTCGCCGGCACGTCGGATATTGGCATATTTGATATATATGCTATAATGCAATCGCTGTCAAGTGGCTATAGTGGAGTTTGTATTGATTTATTGACGAATATCGGCGACATTATTGACGCCATGCTTGATCAATCCGCATTTCACCCAGCCATGGCTCCGGCGCAGGTGGCGGAGCTCACGCGACTCCTCGGCGAAATCGATGAGTTCAAGGGCGTCTGGCGAAAGCTGGGCGAGATCCGCGCGGAACGGCTCGCGTCGCTCCGGCACGTCACCACCATAGAGAGCGCCGGCAGCAGCACCCGGATCGAGGGGGCGCAGCTCAGCGACGCCGAAGTGGCCCAGGTGCTCCAGGGACTTCGCGTCGATTCCTTTCGCGCCCGCGATGAAGGCGAGGTGCGCGGCTACGCCGAGGTGTTGCAGACCATCTTCGACAGCCATGCGGCCGTCCCGCTAACCGAGAACTACCTCAAGCAGCTGCATGGCATGCTCCTCTCGCACGTGGAGAAGGACGGATGGCATCGCGGTGAGTACAAGAAGCACGACAACCACGTTGAAGCGCGGCACGCCGACGGCACGGTCACGATCGTCTTTCGCACGGCAACACCCTTCGAAACACCGGCGCGCATGGCCAACCTCATCGCGGCCACAAATGCCGCGCTCGACGGGGGCGAAGTTCACCCGCTCGTGGCCATTGCCCGGTTCATCGTCGAGTTTCTCGCGATCCATCCGTTTCAGGATGGGAACGGCCGGCTCTCACGGGCCGTGACCGCCCTGCTGATGCTGCGCGCCGCGTACGAGTACGTGCCCTATGCGTCGGTGGAGCGCGTAGTTGAGGAGAACAAGGCGGCGTACTACCAAGCGCTGCGCGCGTCGCAGGACGCCACGCTGCGCGACCCGTCGGCATTTGGGGAGTGGCTGCTGTTCTTCCTGCGCGTGCTGCAATCGCAGAAGCGGACGCTCGCCGCGAAGCTTGAGGTTGAACGGTCGGTCGTTCGGTTGAAGGACGTCCAGGTGCGCATGCTGGAGCTGGTGGAGAAGCAGGGACGCGCCACCACCGCCGATGTGGCACGCGCACTCTTGCTGACGGCGCGCGCCAGTCGATACCACCTCGGATTGCTCGCCCAGCAAGGGCTGGTGGACGAGCACGGCGAACGCCGTGGCCGCTACTACACGCGCCGATATTCGCCTCCGGCCGAGCCCGTGAACTCCGAAGCCGTTCGGAACAACGAGATCCTCGCGGCAATCCTTGAGCGAGGCGGTTCAATCCCCGCGGCGGACCTGCTCGCCCTTGTCCGCGAAAAGGGAGGCGGCGGGCGGCTTGTTGGATCGCTCCACGGGCGACGGTTGGCGCACCTCAAACGCGACGCCCGGGGGGTCAGTACGCTGACGGCGCGAGGGCACGAGGTCGCAGAGCAGTACCTGTTCTCGAAGCGGCTCTCCCGCTCGGGACAGCTTGCCCGGCAACCGGAAAGCGGCTGATACCGCGGAACCGGAAGGCGAATCGGCCGAACGCTGTAACTACTGCAGGCAGCACCTTTTGTACTTCTTGCCGCTGCCACACGGGCATGGATCGTTGCGTCCAACCGCGATCGGTGCACGTACCGGCTCTCTGGCCCGGGCCTCTCGCGCCTCCCGGGCCCATCGCTCCTGCCGTTCCGATATGGCGGAAGGCGAATAGAAATTGCCCCACGGATCCGCCCACTGAGAGCGAACGTCCGTTCGCGGCGCGTCGTACGCGTTCGCCACATCCTCGTGGTCAAAGAACGGGTACGGCCGTTCCGCTTGCCGCCGGCCAAGCCCCTCTAGCAGGGAGCGGTGGCGCTGCGGTGTGTGCTCAAGCAACACACCGCCCGCCACGCATCGCATCTCCCAGTTCGCCTGCTCGTTGCCGACGATCCA
>JAYEKC010000086.1:0-4934 GCA_034716715.1 Gemmatimonadota bacterium
TGGAAGCTCCTCGCGCCCGGGGTGCTGCAGCGCCGGTGGGAGGGCTGCGCGTCGGGACTGCACGAGGCCGCGCACATCGCCGACCAGTGCGCGTTCGACCTCGCGTGGATGCGGCCACCGCTCCCCCCCTTCCCCGTCCCCGAGGGCATGGACACGAACGCGTTCCTCCGCGAGCGCGTGTACGAGGGCGCGCGCGAGCGGTTCGGCGGCACCGTCCCCGAGACGCAGCGCCGCCAGATCGAGCACGAGCTCGCCACCATCCGCCAGCTCGGCTTCGCGGGCTTCTTCCTCGTGATGTGGGACGCGGTGCGGTTCGCCCAGTCGCGCGGGATCCTCTGCCAGGGCCGCGGCAGCGCCGCCAATTCCGTGGTCGTCCACTGCCTCGGCATCACGCCCATCGATCCCGTCAGGCACGGCCTCCTCTTCGAGCGCTTCCTCTCCGAGGTGCGCGTGGACGGCAAGGCCGAGGCGCCCGACATCGACGTGGACTTCGAGCACGACCGCCGCGAGGAGGTGCTCGACTACATGTACGGGCGCTACGCGCGCCCCCACGCGGCCATCGCGTGCATCGTGCAGACGTACCGCGCGCCCAACGCCGTGCAGGACGCGATGCGCGCGTTCGGCTATCCGATGGACGTCGCGACCTCCATCTCGAAGCGCTTGCACCGCTACGACCCGCTCGACGCCGCGGTGAAAATGCAGGAGAAGTACGCCGCGCAGGCCGGGCTCGACGTCGGCACGCCGCGCGTGAAGGCGCTGCTCCGCGCGATCGGCGGGTTCGAGGGCCTGCCGCGCCTCCGCGCCACGCACGTGGGCGGGTTCGTGCTCTCGGCGCAGCCGCTCGGCGGATGGCTGCCCATCGAGCAGACCAACATGGGCCGCACCATCGTCCAGTTCGACAAGGACGACCTCGACGCCATCGGCGTGCCCAAGTTCGACTTCCTCGGCCTCGGCGGGCTCGCGATGGTGCGCCGCGCGTTCGACGCCATCGAGGTGCGCACCGGCCGCCGGCCGGAGATGTACGCCATCCCCACGGACGACCGCCCGACGTACGCCCTCATCTCGCAGGGCGAGACGGTGGGCACGTTCCAGATCGAGAGCCGCGCGCAGATCGCGAGCATCGTGCACACCAAGCCCGAGAAGCTCTACGACATCGTCGTGCAGGTGGCGCTGATTCGCCCGGGCCCCATCCAGGCGAAGTTCGTGCGGCCGTACACGCGCCGCCGCCGCGGGCAGGAGCAGCCGGAGTTCGTGCACCCCGCGCTCGAACCCATCCTCGCGCGCACGCAGGGCATCCCGATCTTCCAGGAGCAGGCGATGGCGATCGCGATGGCGCTCGGCGGGTACACGGGCGCCGAGGCCGACGAGATGCGCAGGACCATGGGCAACATCCGGAAGGAGCCGCGGCTGCTGGCCGCGCTGGACCGGCTGCGCCAGCGGATGATCGACCACGACATCACGCCGCGCGTGCCGCCGGAGATGGCGCAGGCGATCGTGGACGACCTGAAGAGCTTCGCCAATTACGGGTTTCCGGAATCGCACGCGTGGAGCTTCGCGCTCATCGCGTACGCCACGGCCTGGCTCAAGGTGCACTTCCCCACCGAGTTCTACCTTGGCTACCTCAACGCGTGGCCCATGGGGTTCTACTCGCCCGCCACGCTGATCCACGACGCGAAGCGGCACGGCGTGGAGGTACGGCCCCCCTGCCTCGCCAGGGGTGACTGGGAATGTTCGGTCGAGCACCCCTCACCTCTCACCGAGGACCAGTCTCGTGCCCAGCGCCGGTACGTGCGTGAGGTGCCCGCGGCGTACGCCGCGGAGCGCGGCGTGAGCGTCTCACCGCGTCCCGCGCTGCGCGTGGGCTGGCGGTTCGTGCGCGGGCTCTCCGAGCGCGCGCTCGAGTCGCTGCGCGCGGCGAAGGTGGCCGCGCCGTTCACGTCCATCGCCGACGTGGCCCAGCGCGCAAAGCTGACGCGCGCCGAGGCCAACACGCTCGCACAGGCCGGCGCGTTCGCCGCGTGGCAATCCGACCGCCGGCAGGCCGCGTGGGAGGCGCTGCGCGCGATGAACGATCGGCTCCCGCTGGCGCCGGCGCACCGCACGCCGCACGCGCCGCCGCCGCTCACCCGCGACGAACTCATCCAGCTCGACTACCACGCCACCGGCGTCACCATCAACGGCCACCCGATGATGCAGTACCGCGAGGAACTCAGGGCGCGTGGCGTGAAGGACAGCCGCGAGCTCGCGCGCGTCCCGCACCGGCGCAACGTCTCCGTGGCGGGGCTCGTGGTGATCCGCCAGCGCCCGCACACCGCCAACGGCACCCTGTTCCTGCTCCTCGAGGACGAGCACGGCTTCATCAACGCCGTGGTGCGCAAGGACGACGTCGAACCCAACGAGGAGGTGGTGAAGCACGCGCAGTTCATGGTCGTGCACGGCCACGTGGAGCGCGAGGATGCGGCCCTCAATGTCGTCGGCCACGCCTTCGAGCGGCTCGACGCCGAGGCCCTCGCGCATCGTTCGCGCGACTTCCGCTAGCGACCGCACTGCAATCCCACGGCGCCGCCTGCACACCCGGAAGCCCTAAACGATCATCAGCAGGTCACGCGCGCCGCCCCGGGGCTGGGACGCTTGCACGGCGTCGCGGCGGCCGCCGTGGCCACCGTGGCGTGCACGATGCCCTCAGTGCCCTTCAGGAGGCCGAGTAGCTCGCGACGCAGGCCGTTGAACGCCGGGAAAGCGGCCTTTGGCAGGGGAACGCCCGCGACGTTGCGCAGCGCCGCCGCCGGGTTGGTCTGCGACCCGCGCACCAGGATCTCGAAGTGCAGGTGCGGCGCCGTCGCGAGGCCGGTCATGCCCACGTAGCCGATCACCTCGCCCTGCTTTACCCGGGCGCCGTAGCGCGCCACCTGCCGGTTGAATCCCCGGAGGTGCGCGTACCGCGTGACGAACCCGTTCGGGTGCCGCACCTCGACGACGTTGCCGAACCCGCCGGGGTCGCTACCGACGCGCGTCACCGTGCCGTCCCCGATCACCCGCACCGGCGTCCCGCTCACGGCGCCGTAGTCCACGCCCCGGTGCGGCCGGCGGATCTTCAGGATGGGATGGAACCGCATCCCGAACGACGACGTCACCCGCGCAAAATCGATGGGCGAGTGCAGGAATGCCGTCGAGAGCGACTTGCCGTCGTCGTCGTAGTAGGCGCTGCTCGACGACGGCACGCGATAGTAGAACGCCTCGATGGGCTTGCCGCCCACGAACAGCCGGCTCGCCAGCACGTGCGTCACGCGCGTGGTGGATTCCGGGCCGCGCCGCCGCTCCACCAGGGCGTAGAGCGAGTCGCCGGTGCGCAGGTCGCGCGTCATGTCCACGCGGTACTTGTACACGTCGGCGACCTCGAGCACGAGCGCTTCGTGGGCGTCGCCGGGAAAGAGGTCGACCGCCGACCCGCCGAGCGCGTCGTACAGGTTGGCATCCACGGCGCCGCGCACCAGCACGGTGTCCGTTGCCCACGGCAGCGTGTCCACCGCGGTCTCCCAGTGCACGCTGTCGGCCCGCGTCACGTGCAGGATCCGGTCCACGGCGAGCTTGAACGTGATGGCCGTCGCGGGCGTCGAGTCGTTGTCGCGGTCGAACTCCACCGGCAGCCCGGGCCGGAGGCGCCGGGGATCGAGCACCGGCGCGGTGGCCGAGAGCACCTGGGCCACGGCCGCGCCGTCGAGCCCGCCACGGCGCAGCAGCCGGTCCAGCGTCTCGCCCGACCGCAGTGTGTCGGGATGGATGCGAGCCAGCGCCTCCGCCTCGGCCGCCGCCGCGGCCGCCCGGCCGATCGCGCTCCGGCGCAGCTGCCACCAGCCCCCGATGACGCCCGCCGCCACGGCAACCGCCACAACCGCAAGCGCGACTCTGCCCTTCAATGCACCGGCCTCCTGCCTGCGGGAATCGGAACTCGTGAACTGGGACACGCGCGTGGCGCGCAGGGTTGCGGCCCGTGGCGCGGCCTGGGGGGAGCATCTGGCGCGCGCGCGCGTACATAACAGAGGACGATGGGCATACCCTCGCGCAACCCTCACGCAGCGGACGGCGGCAGCGCCGCATTGCGATCGCTACTTTCCCGGGCGATGGCACCGCCGACCCGCATCACCGCGTCCGCCACATTCACCGCACTGACCACGTTCGCCGCGCCGACCGCGTCCGCCGTGCTGGCCGCGGCCCTCCTCGCCGCGGCGCTCATCGCCGCGTCGCCCGGTGCCGCGTTCGCGCGGCAGGGCGGCCGCACCGCACGCCCACCGGCCGCCGCGGCCGAGACGGCGCTCACGATCGGGACATACGTGTCGTCCCGCCTCGACGGCAAGAAGCTCCCGGTGAAGGACCTCGCCGACGACGACCACGGCACGCAGTTCCTCATCGAGTTCGACGAGCTCGTGCTCGCGTTCCGCGCCAACGGTGAGTTTCGCGCGACGCTCCGGTACCGGCAGACGCTCGCCCCGAAGGGAGTGCCCACGTCGCAGGAGCCCCTCCAGCGTATGGTCGTGTACGGCGCGTGGTCGCGGGCGGGGCGCGAGCTCCGGTTCGTGCCCGACCCGAAGCGCGGCGGCGAGGGCCTCACCATCCTGAACGGGACGTTCACCGGTCGCACGGTCACGGTACCCTTCGACTACCGCAACGCGGGCGTCGCACGGCGCGCCACGGTCCTGCTCCTGTACGACCCGTCCATCATTTGATCTTCCAGGCCATGCCCCGACCCCGTCGTTCGCCTGCCGTTCGCGCCGGCCTCGCGGCCGTGCTCGCCACCGTTCTCGTCGCCTGCGGCGCCCGGACGTCGGGCGCGCAGGGCAGCGTCCCTGCCGCCGACGCGGCGTTCGCCGCCGTTCGTCCGGTTCTCTCCGGCGCGCGCGCGCTCGAGACCGTGGCGTACCTCGACCGGTTCGTGC
>JAYEKC010000087.1:0-4928 GCA_034716715.1 Gemmatimonadota bacterium
CAGCACGGCGATGCGCACGTCGCGGTCCTCGTCGTCGATCGCCTTCTCGATCGCCTGCATGGCGCCCGGCGTGCCGATGTCCACGAGGGCCGTGACGGCGACGATGCGCACGTCGCGATTCGGTTCGTTCATGAGGCGGCCGAGTGCCCCCACGGCGGCGGGCGTCCGGAGCGCCCCGGCACGCCGCGCCGCCTCCGTCGCCACGGCGGTCTCGCCGCTCGCGATCAGCCGAACCAGCTCGGCCGTGTTCGACGCGGCCAGCCGGCCAGCGGCGCCCTCGAGGAGCACGCGCAGGTCCGCATTCTGGGCGTGCCCCAGCCACGCGAACACCGTGCCCAGCGCCGCCGGTTTCAGTTGGGCGAAGAGGTCGTCGAGATCCTCGCGCGGCGGCAACGCCGGGGATTCGTCCATCGCCTGGAGCAGTTGCGAGAGCGCCGCGGCCTCACTCAGCCGGTCGGCCAGGCCCAGGATCCTGACCCGCGTTTCCTCCTGCACCTCACGCGAACGCTCGACCAAGGCCTTCGTCTCACGAAGCAGGTACGCCACGTTCGCAAACTGCCGGCCCGCCAAGAGGTGCAGGATGAGGGCCTCGATGTCTTCCACCACCTGCCGGCGCACGAGGACGTCCACCTGCAGCTCGAAGATGTCGAGCAGCGCGTCGAGGACGAGACGCCGCAGGTCCGTGTCGTACTCCTTCTCGAGCTCATCCTTGAGGTACCGGACCTCCTCTTCCTCGAGGAAGTACAGCGACGAGTCGAAGTCCTCCATCCGCACAACGCCGCTGGGCGGCGCGGCCGCCGCCTCGGCGCCCCCGCCGCCGCCCGCCGCGTCCTGCGCGACGCCCTGGCCCTGCTCGGCCCGCGCGTCGGCCACCGCCTCCAGCGGCGACTCCACCACCTCGCCGGGGCCGGCCGGCCAGCGCCCCGGCTCCGCCGCCGGGTCGATCGGCACGCCATCGAGCGCCAGCTCGACGTTCCGGTAGGACAGGAACTCGAACTCCTGCTCCCACAGCATCGTCAACAGGTCGTCGTCGGCCGCGTGCGCACGACGGGTGCGCTGGAGGATCTCGAGGAACCGGTCGAGCTCGGTCGCCTCGAACCCCGTGCGGAACGTGAGCTCGCGGACGCCGTCCTTGTAGAGCGTCCACGGAAGAGAGTCGCTCGCCTGCTCCTCCTGCGCGTGCACCGGTACGCCGTGCCAGGTCAGCCGTGTGTCCTCGACCGCGAGCGTGAAATCACTCACGTCCTCCTTCCATACGGGACCGAATGCGGCGCGCGCGCCGTCGATGGCGCGCGCGTAGGACGGGTTATTCGTGTTACCCTCATAGAGCTGGTGCGCCCGCAGCGCCTTGTCGAGCGCGCGCAGCACTCCCTCCACGATTGCCGGGTCGAACGGCGGGGGAGTGCGGTCGTCACCCGTTTCCGGGGGAGCGGGCATCACCGGATTCGTCACACGCTAAACGTATGCGTTTGCGCGACCTGTGCCACATCCTTGTCGCCCCGGCCGCTGACGCAGAGGAGTACCACATCGTCCGGCTGCCATGCGCCCCGCTGCGTGTCGATCCACGCCACGGCATGCGCCGTCTCCAGCGCGGGGATGATGCCCTCGAGGCGGGCGAACAGGCCGAACGCCTTGAGGGCGTCGTCGTCCGTGCACGATACGTACGTCGCCCGCCCCGTGTCGTGGAGCCAGGCATGCTCCGGCCCGACACCCGGGTAGTCGAGACCGGCCGACACCGAATGCGCGGGATGGATCTGCCCATGCGCGTCCTGTAACAGGTAGCTGAGCGAGCCGTGCAGCACGCCGGGGGTGCCGCGCGCAAGCGACGCCGAGTGCTCCCCGGTGTCGAGACCCCGGCCCGCCGCCTCCACGCCGACCAAGCGCACGGCCGCGTCGGTCACGAACGCGTGGAACACCCCCATCGCGTTCGACCCGCCGCCGACGCATGCCACCACGGCCGCCGGTAACCGCCCGGTGCGCTCGAGCACCTGCGCACGCGCTTCACGGCCAATGACCGCCTGGAAATCGCGCACCATGCGCGGGTAGGGCGCCGGCCCCACCACCGACCCGATGATGTAGTGGCTGTGGTCGCACGTCCCCACCCAGTCGCGGATCGCCTCACTCGTCGCGTCCTTCAGCGTGCGCGTGCCGGACCGCACCGGCACGACGGACGCGCCCATCAACCGCATCCGGAAGACGTTGAGTTCCTGGCGGCGCATGTCCTCCTCGCCCATGTACACCACGCACTCGAGGCCGAGCCGCGCGCACGCGGTCGCCGTCGCCACCCCGTGCTGCCCCGCCCCGGTCTCGGCGATGATGCGCCGCTTCCCCATGCGCACGGCCAGCAGCGCCTGCGCGAGGGCATTGTTGATCTTGTGCGCGCCCGTGTGGTTCAGGTCCTCGCGCTTGAGCAGCACCGTCGCCCCCACGCGCTCGGAGAACCGGGGGGCGTCCGACAGGGCCGAGGGTCGCCCCACGTAGCTTCGCAGGAACTCGTCGAGCTCAGCCCGGAACGCCGGGTCGCGCCACGCCGCCTCGTAGGCCGCCGTCAGTTCATCGAGCGCGGGAATCAGCGTCTCGGGAACGTACCTCCCGCCAAACGCGCCGAACCGTTCGTCCACTGTCGCGTCACTCATCGTGTTGCGCCCCTCGCTGCGTCGACAAACTGCACCATGCGCTCATGGTCCTTTACCCCCGGCGCGCGCTCCACCCCGGACGAAACGTCCACGACGTCGGGCTCGAGTGCCGCGATGGCATCGAGGACGTTCGCCGGGGTGAGCCCTCCCGCCAGCACGAGCGTCCCGCCTGACCGGATCCGTCCGATCGCGTCGGCAAGCCCTGGCCATGGCAGCGCCGTCCCGGTGCCGCCGAGGCCGCCCGCGACCTTCGCGTCGAGCAACAGGGCGTCGGCTTCGGCGATCAGCTCCGCGGCCACGGCCGGGACGTCCGTGCCCGCCACCCGCACCGCCGCCCACACGCCCGGCGCGCCGAGCGCCCGGGCGTCGCGCACGTCGCGAACCGACGGGTCGCCGTGGAGCTGCACAATGTCGGGCCGCACCACACTCAGTATTGATGGCAGGGTGGCGCGAAAGTCCGCCCCGACGACGGCCACCCGGCGTACCTCGGGCGGAACGCGACCAAGCACGCGCGCCGCCTGGTCCGGCGAACGGTTCCGCGGCCCGCCCGCGAACACGACGCCCACGTACGCCGCGCCGGCCTCCACGGCGAACGCCGCGTCCGCCGCCTGGGTAAGCCCGCAGAATTTCACGTCAGCCACGGACCCGCCTCGCCACGCCGCACAGCGCGCGCACGGCCGCCATGCCGTCGGCGGCCGGCGACAGCACCGAGCCGACGAGCACCGCGTCCGCCCCGTAGCCCGCGGCCCGGGCGACGTCCCCGCGCGACGAGACACCGCTTTCGTACACGGCCACCCGGTCGGCCGGCACCTGCGCGATGAGCCGCTCGCCGACCGTGGGGTCGACCTCGAGTGTCTCGAGGTTTCGCGTGTTCACGCCCACCGCGCAATGCGGTATGGCCAGGGCCCCCTCCAGTTCGCGCTCGTCCCGCACCTCGACGAGCGCGTCGAGGCCGAGCGAAGCCGCCGCGGCGGCGAGTTCGCGGAGCCGCGAGGGATGGAGGGCGCGCGCGATGAGGAGCACCGCGTCGGCGCCGGCCCCGGCGGCCTCCGCCAGCTGCGCGGGATGCACGATGAAGTCCTTGCGCAGTACCGGCGCCGGCACCGCCCGGCGCACTGCCGTGAGGTCGGCAAGCGACCCGCCGAACCGCGTGGGTTCGGTGAGGACGGAAATCGCGGCGGCCCCCCCCGCCACGTATTCGGCCGCGCGCCCCGGGGCGTCGAGTGACGGGTTCAGCGCTCCCTTGCTCGGGCTGCTGCGCTTGATCTCCGCGATGACGGCTACGGCCTCTCCCCGCAGCGAAGCCACGAACCCGGCCCTCGCGCTCCGCGGCGGCATGCCCGCCGCGCCCGCCACCGGATACGTGAGGCCCGCGGCCCGAAGCTCGGCCGCCGCCACCAGTTCTCCAAGGACGCCTCCCGGCGCCACCCACCCACGCGCTTGTGTTTCGGCCAATGTTCGGATACCGTTACTTCGGGTCGTATTCGGGCGTCAGTACCGGAAGATACAACAGAAGCCCGCGCCCCATCCCCATTTCGCGAACCTGCCATGCCACTGACCAAACGCCAGCGCCAGATCCTCGACTACCTGAACGGGTACGCCGCCAGCAACGGCTACGCACCGAGCTTCGAGGAGATTGCGGAGCATTTCAACTATAACTCGCTCGCCACGGTCCACGAGCATCTGACCAACCTTGAACGCAAGGGATACATCAAGCGCTCGTATAATGAAAGCCGGGCGATAGAAATCCTGCCGTCGGATGTCATCGCGCGGGCGGTCGAGGTTCCCCTGATGGGAGCCGTCGCCGCCGGAGCGCCAATCGAGGCCGCGACGGCCGACGAGACGGTCGCCGTTCCCGAGGGATTCCTCCGCCGGGCCGGCTCGCACTATGCCCTCCGCGTCCGCGGGAACTCGATGATCGACGACCAGATCCGCGACGGGGATGTCGTCGTCGTGCACGACCGCAACGCCGCCGACAACGGCGACATGGTCATCGCCATGCTCGATGGGGCCTCGGCCACCGTAAAGCGATACTACCGCGAGCGTGACGGGCGGATTCGCCTGCAGCCGGCCAACGACCAGATGGCGCCGATCTACGTGCGCGAAGACCAGATGCAGGTCCGCGGCATCGTCGTCGGCGTGCTGCGCCGCTACTAGGCCGGCCGCGCCCGCCGCGACGCCCGCCGGAGCCGGTCCAGGGCGTCGCGCGCCGCGCCCGAGGCGATTGCCTCGCGCGCCACGTCCATCCCAGCCCCAAGCGTGGACGCCCGCCCGCCCACGAGAAGCGCAGCG
>JAYEKC010000088.1:0-4898 GCA_034716715.1 Gemmatimonadota bacterium
GATCGGCTTCGTGCGAAGCCGCGGCGGGGTGGTGGGCTGGTTGCCGAGGTCCCAGTACACCCGGTTGAGCCCCGCACTGCGCGATCCCGTGAGCGTCCGGACCGTCTTCCCGGCCTGGTCGAGGATCGCGATCTGCGGGGCGGCCTGCGGCGCCGCCTTCAGCCAGTAGTTGATGCCCGCGCCGTACGCCGGGTTCTGCCCGGCGGTCTGGTCGTCCTGCATCGTGACGTTCCCCTCGATGTCCTGGAACCGGTACGCGGGACGCACCGGGAACAGGTGCACACTGGACGCCGCCACCTCCGGCGTGAGCAGGCGCAGCGGCGTGATGTCGTCGAGGATCCAGAACCCGCGCCCGTACGTCGCGATCACGAGGTCGTGGAAGCGCGGCTCGATCGTCATCCCGTACACGGGCGCGTGCGGCATGTTGAGGTTGAGCGGCTGCCAGTGGTCGCCGTCGTCGTACGAAAGGTAGATCGCGTTCTCGGTGCCGAGGTAGAGCATCCCCTTCCGCACCGGGTCCTCGCGGATGATGTGCGCGTAGCCCATGGGCACGTTCGGCAGGCCATTGACGATCTTGGTCCACGTCTTGCCATAGTCGTGCGTGCGGTACACGTACGGCGCGCGGTCGTTCTCCTGGTGGGCGTCGTTGATAATGTACGCCGTCGCCGCGTCGAACCGGCCCGGCTCGACGTGTCGGACGGACCCCCACGCCGGCATCTCCGGCACGTTGGCCGTCAGGTTCGTCCACGTCTTGCCGGCGTCGCGCGTCATCTGCACCAGGCCGTCGTTCGTGCCCACCCAAAGCATCCCCTTCTGCACCGGCGACTCGGCGATCGCGTAGATCACGTCGCCGTACTCGACGCCGATGTTGTCCGGCGTCAGGTATCCCGAGATCTGCTGCTTGCTCTTGTCGTTCCGCGTGAGGTCGGGACTGATCTCCTTCCAGCTCCGGCCGCCGTCCGTGGACATGTGCACGTGCTGGCTCGTGGTGTAGATCGTGTTGCGGTCGTGCGGGGAGATCTCGAACGGCGCGTCCCAGATGAAGCGGTACTTCACGTCAGCGGCGGCGTAGCCGCCGGTGGACTGGGGCCACACCTCGACGTTGGCGCCCGTCTTCGTCCGCAGGTCGAAGCGCACCACGATGCCGCCCCGGCTGCCGGAGCCCGACGCCGTGGACCAGACGAGGTTCGTGTCCACCGGGTCGGGCGTGGCGAATCCGCTTTCGCCGCCCTGCACCGAGTGCCACATGCTCCGCGCGATCTGCCCGCCCGTGCGGCTGTTGCTCGGCCCGCGGTACGACGGGCCGTCCTGCCGGTTGCCGTAGATCCAGTACGGGATGCGGGTGTCCGTCGTGACGTGGTACATCTGCCCGATGGGTAGCTGCACGCGCAGCCATTCGCGCCCGCGGGTCGTGGAGATCCCGATCCCCTGGTCATTGCCGACGATCATCCGGTTGGCGTTCGTGGGATCGATCCACATGTCGTGGTGGTCGCCGCCTGGGGCCGTGAGCGGCGGCTCGTCCACGTTCACGCCACGCCCGCCACGGCCGCCGCCGCGGCCGCCGCCGCGCCCGCGACCGCCGCCCCCGCCGCCCCGCCCCGCCACGATCGACGTCACGCCACCGTCCATCGTGCGGCTGAACGACGCGCAGGTGAAGTAGGCCTCGTCGGGATTGTCGGTGGACGCCGTGACGCGCGTGTAGTACGCCTGGCGACAGGCGAGGTCACGGTTGTAGTTCACCACCTTCCAGTTCGCGCCGCCGTCGTCCGAGCGCCAGAGCTCGCCGTTGTCCGTCTCCACGCCGGGCGCCGGCGGCACGCCGTCGCCTGTCTCGATCAGCGCATAGACCCGGTTCGGGTCCGAGTACGCGATCGACAGGCCGATCTTGCCCACCTCGTGGACGGGCAGGCCGTGGCCCTGAAGCCGTTGCCAGGTCGAGCCGCCGTCGCTCGACATGAAGATTCCATCGCCCGGCCCGCCCGATTTCCGGTTCCACGTGTGCAGTTCCAGCGTCCACATCGCCGCGAACAGCTTGTTCGGGTTGCGCGGGTCCATGGCGACGTCGATCGCGCCGGTGTTCTCGTCCACGAACAGCACACGCTGCCACGTGCGGCCGCCGTTGGTGGTGCGATACAGCCCCCGCTCCTGCTGCGGGCCGTAGCTGTGGCCCTGCGCCGCGACGAACACGATGTCCGGGTTGGTCGGGTGGACCACGATCCGGCCGATCCGCCCTGACTCCGGGAGGCCCATCTTCGTCCAGGTCGCGCCCGCGTCGGTGGACTTGTAGACGCCGTCGCCGATGGAGATGTGGCTCCGGATCCACGGCTCGCCCGTGCCCGCCCACACGATGTCGGGGTTCGACCGCGAGACGGCGAGCGCGCCCACCGAGTGCACGGCCTGGCCGTCGAAGATCGGCGACCAGTGCACCCCGCCGTCCGTCGTCTTCCACAGCCCGCCCGAGGCGGCGCCAGCGTAGTACGTGTTCGGGTCGCCCACCACGCCCGCCACGGAGGCCACGCGGTTGCCCACGGGGCCGACGTACCGCCACCGAAGCGCGGCCGCCGCCGCGGGCGAGTAGGGAGACGGCTGCTGCGCATCGACGGTGACGGCGGCGATGCCAAGCAGGGCGAGCGCGACGCTGCGCGCGCGGAAACGGAAGAGGTGCCGCATGGTGGGGCTCCGCAGGAAGTGGGACGGGATGCTGCGTCCGACCCTATCTTCCGGCCCGTTCCGGGGCAGCGCAAGACCGCGGGCGTCTGGCGCAGCGGACGCGCGGCGGCGCGCCGCCGCGGGATGATCAACCGGCGCTGCGCAGGACCGCCCGTTGCGCCTGGTTCTCGCGGTCCAGCCGTCCGCAGACGACGTCGCAGAGGCGCAGCACGTCGGGATCGGTGAGCACGTAGTACGCGTACCGGCCGGCCTTCCGGCGCCGGACGAGGCCCAGGGCGAGCATCTGCTGCAGGTGGCGCGACAGGTTGGCCTGACCCAGCCCCGTGTCGGCGACGAGTTCGCCCACCGATTGTTCGCCGCCGCGCAGCGCCTCCAGGATGCGCAGGCGCGCCGGCTCGCCGAACGCGCGGAAGCGCGCCGCGACGAGGTCGAGGAGTTCCGGTGACATGGGGGTGCGTGGCACGCCGCCTCCTGCGGAAACCGCCGTGGGGGTTTGGCGCCGGCTCCCCGTGGACCCGGGCGACCCCCTTGCTTGTATGTATGAGTATATTGTTATATACTTGGATATCAACCCCGCCGCGCGCGGACACCGGAGACTGCCATGACCTCGCCCCTGCTCCCCAACAACGCCGGCACCGCCGACCGCGTCGTGCGCGTGCTCGCCGGCCTCGCCATCGTGTCGCTCGCCTTCGTCGGGCCACGCACGCCGTGGGCCTGGCTCGGCCTGATCCCGCTCGCCACCGGGCTCGTGGGCTCGTGCCCGCTCTACACGCTCCTCGGCATCTCCACGTGTCCGACGCGCGCCCGCTGACCGCCGTGCCCGCATCCCGCGCCACGTCCACGTTCCGCGGCCGCCGCGTGGACCTCGTCGTCGACGTCCGGTCGCGGCTCGAGTTCTGGATGGGGCATCTCGACGGCGCCATCTGCGTTCCGGCCCACCGCGTGGCGGAGCGCCTCGCCACCGACGCTGAGCTGGGCCGCGACGCGTGCATCCTCGTGTACTGCGCCAGCGGCGCGCGCTCGGCGATGGCCGCGGGCACGCTGCGCGCGGCCGGATTCCGGAACGTCGTGGACGGCGGCGGCCTGGTGGCCGCGGCGCGGGACTTCGCCGCCGGCGCGTAACCTACCCTGGAGACCCTCCCCAATGGACATGACCATCGACTTTCCCGGCGGCATGCGCGTGGACGCGCACGTCGGGCCGCACGTGATCCACACCGACCAGCCGCCGGACGCCTCGGCGCCGACGCCGTTCGCCCACTTCCTCGCCTCGATCGGCACCTGCGCCGGCGTGTACGTGCTCGGCTTCTGCCGGCAGCGCGGCATCGACCCGGCCGGCATCCGGGTCACGCAGCGGGTGCACGGCAACGGGCGGGGCGGCGTGGGGGCCGTGGACGTCGCGATCCACCTTCCGGCGGACTTCCCGGAGAAGTACCGCGCCGCAGTCGTGCGCGCCGCCGACCAGTGCGCCGTGAAGGAGGCGTTCCGCGACCCGCCGGAGATTCGCGTCACCGCGCTCCCGGCGCCCCCCGCGCGCCCCGCCGCGGCGGGCGCGGGGACAGCAGCGTAGGCCTGCCAGCCGCTCAGGGGCCGCAAACGAACGCCCCGCCGGCGGCCTGGACCGCGGGCGGGGCGCAATCGTTCCGGGGATGGGCCATCGAGGAGTTGAACCTCGGACCTCACGCTTATCAGGCGTGCGCTCTAACCACCTGAGCTAATGGCCCGGCAAGACGGGGAAAGATAGCCGGTATCGCGAGGGACGGTCAACGAACGGGCCCCGGCGGCGTGGCCGCCGGGGCCCGCAACCGGTCGCCGCCTACTCGTAGAACTTGTGCGGGTTGTCGTGCCGCTCGTCGTCGTCCTTCTCGTCCCACTCGTCGTCGAGGTCGATGAGGTCGTCGTCGATCTCGCGGAACTCGTCGTCCTCGTCGTCCTCGACGTCCTCATCGTCCTCGTCGTATTCCTCGTCGAGCTCCTCGTCGGCGGCGGGCTCGTCCTCGGGCTCGTCCTCGGGATCGGGGTCGGGCACGCTCTTCCGGGCGGCCACCGTCGCCGTGAGGATCGCCGGTGCGGCCCAGGGAAACGACACGTCCGGCGCGACGGCGTCGTCCACGAGTTCCCAGTCCTGCACTTCGCCCGGCATTGCCTGAATCTCCGCGGGGGTGTAACGGTCTGACATCACGAGGGGGGAAGGGCCTCCGCTGCCCGTTCACGCTTCAGTTCGCGCGACA
>JAYEKC010000089.1:0-23594 GCA_034716715.1 Gemmatimonadota bacterium
CCGCTTCGGGGTACCATCGGGGTCCGCCCGAATCCGCGGCGCCCGGGGGATCCCCGGCAGCAGGAGACGAAGCGGAACGTTGACGCGGCATGGGCCGCGTTCATTATATACCAGCACCAATGCGTCGCCTTCCCACTTCCGTACGCGCCCTCGCGGCGGCCCTCGGCCTGTTCCAGGCCGGGGCGGCGCCCGCGGCGGCCATTGCGGACGCCCTGCTGCCGGTGCGGGCGCCGGTGGCGCACGTCGAGGACCACACCAGGCGCTCGTGCCTGCCGGGCCACCCCGACGATTGCGCCCTGTGCCGCGTGCTCTCCCTCGCCGGCAACGCCGCGCCGGAGACGCCTGCGCAACCGGCCGTCGTCGTGGTGCACGACGTGGGCGCCGCCGCCTGCGCACCCGCGCCGGCCACGTGGGAACGCGGGACTCCGCCCAGCCGGGCTCCGCCCGCCGCCTGACCCAGCCCCCGGGCCGATCCTGACCCTCTGCGGCGCGACCCGCGCCCGCACAAGGCAGCGCGCCACCGCGGCGCGGCCCGGTCCACCTCACGTTCGCGCGCGACGCCCGGATCGCCGGTGCGGCGCCGAACGCAACACATGGACTGGAGTCATCACGATGCATTTCGTGTCTCGGCGGCTCGCCGCCATCTTCCTCGTCGCCTTCGCCGCGCGCGCATCCGCCGCCACGGCCACACCCGCCGGCTCGGCGCACGCCGGCGCAATCGCCGCCGACGTCGCCGGCACGGTGAAGGACTCCACCGGCACGCCGCTGTCCGGCGTGCAGGTAGTGGTCGCCGAGCTCGGCCGCACCACCACGACCGACGCCGGCGGCCGGTTCATGCTTCGCGGGCTTCCGCCCGGCGAGTACCACATTTCCACGCTCCTGATCGGGTACCGGCCGGGCCACGCCGTGGTGAAGGTCGGCGAGGCCGAGGCCACGCCGCCGGTGGAGATCGTGATGACGGCCAGCCCGCTGCGGCTCGAGGCGGTGAGCGTCACGGCGTCGGCCACGGGCACCGACCCCGAGCGCGTGGCGCAGGCGACCGTGGAGGTGTCGGGGCTCGCGCTCCAGCGCACGCTCGCGAGCAACATCGCGCAGACGCTCGGGCAGGAGCCCGGCGTGTCGGTGCGGTTCAACGGCCCGGCCACGATGCCGGTGATTCGCGGCCTCACCGGCGACCGGATCCTCGTGCTGCAAGACGGCGAGCGCACGGGCGACCTCAGCAGCGCGGCGCCCGACCACGCGAACACGGTGGACCCGCTCGCCGCCAGCCGCGTGGAGGTGGTGCGCGGGCCGGCATCACTGCTTTACGGCAACAACGCGCTGGGCGGCGTGGTGAACGTCATCAGCAACGACATCCCGACCTCGGTGCCCACGCACCTCGAGGGCTACTGGGGCGCCATCGGCGAGTCGGGTACGCCGGGCGGCTCCACGACGCTCTCGGTCACCACGCGGCTCACCGACTCGTGGGCGCTCACGGCGCGCGGCGGCGTGCACAGCGCGAGCGACCTGCGCGTGGGCGGCGGCGAGACGCTCGAGAACACGCAGTCGCGGAACTGGACCGGCACCGCCGGGCTCGGCTACATCGGCAACACCGCCACCGCCGGGTTCTCGTTCTCGAACTACGACTTCAACTACGGCCTGCCGCACGCGCCGGACGATCCGGAGCTCTCGCACATCGTCGGCACCCGCACGTCGGGCACGTTCCGCGCCACCCTCAACACGTCGTACGCGGCGTTCCCGCTGCTCAAGCTCGACGCGTCGGCGCAGGATTACCACCACGACGAGGTCTCTGCCGAGGGCGAGATCGGCACCAGGTTCAAGCTGAAGACCCAGACCGTCAACGCCTCGGCCAAGACGGCGTTCGGGCGGGTTACCGGGTCGGTGGGCGCGCAGCTCCTGCTCAAGGAGTACGACGCCATCGGCAGCGAGGCGCTCACGCCCTCCGCCAACAGCAGCGGATTCGGCGCGTTCTTCTACCAGGAAGTGCCGCTCGGCGACGCACGTGAGGAGCGCGTGCCCACGCTGAGCTTCGGTGGCCGCTACGACACGTACTCGATTGCGTCGAAGGTGGGCAACCCGAAGTTCGGCCCCGCGCGCACCGTGAACGTGGACAGTCCGTCGGGATCCGTGGGCCTCAGCATGCCCCTCGGCGCGCATGCCACGCTCAGCGGGAGCGCGGCGATGGCGTTTCGCGCGCCGACAGTGGAGGAACTCTTCTCCAACGCCGTGCACGCGGCCGCGGGCGACTACGAGATCGGCAACCCGAACCTCAAGGCCGAGCAGAGCCAGGGATACGAGGCCGTGCTCAAGGCCGGTTCGGGCGACATCTCGGCATCGTTCTCCGCGTACGTGAACCACATCAACCACTACGTGTACCCGAACGTGCTGCGCGACACCACGGTAGGTGGGCAGACGATGCCGCTCGCGGTGATCGAGCAGCAGGACGCGCGCATCAGCGGCGTCGAGGGCTCCCTTGAATACCGGGCACTGCCCGAGATGGTGGTCGGCGCGATGGGCGACTACACGCGGGGGTCGTTCACCGCCAGCGGCGCGCCGCTCCCGTTCATGCCGCCGGGCCGCGTGGGCGCGTCGGTGCGCTGGGACAACGGCACGTGGAACGTGGGGGCCGACGCGAAGCACGGGTTTGCGCAGGACCGCGTCACCGGCGGCTCCGACATTGCCACCGGCGCGTACGACGTGATCAACCTCAGCGCCGGTATCAACGCGATCGTCGGCGGGCGGGTGCACACCGTGACGCTGCGCGTGGACAATGCGGGCGACGCGAAGTACTTCGATGCCACGAGCCGGATCAAGGAGTACGCGCCCAACCCCGGCCGCAACGTGGCGCTCGTGTACAAGGTGCTGTTCTAGTCGAGCCGAACTCGCAGCTATCAGCTGATGGCTGTCCGCTTCAAGCTATTAATTCCGGAGCTGGTGAGCTGGGAGCTCACAGATTAATAGCTTGAAGCCGACGGCTGTCAGCTGACGGCTGTCAGCGCGGAACGACTATTCCCACCGAAAGACGCGCGTTGCGATCGCGCTGAAGGTCGCGAAGAACGCCACGAGGGCCAGCGCGTTGGGCCAGTGGGCTGCCCAGCCGCTGCCATCCCATACGCCCTGCAGCAGCGCCACGGCGTGCGTCGTCGGGAGCGCCCAGGCGACGGCGCGCACGGCCCCAGGCGCGCCCGCGAGCGGGAAGAAGAGGCCCGAGACCGACAGCATCGGGTACAGCACGAACGCCCCAATTGGCTGCGCGAACCGCGCGGTGGGCACGAGGCTCGCGATCACGAATCCCAGGGACAGGATGCTCAGAGTGCCGAGCAGCAACGCCGCCGTGAAGCTCACGAGGTTCACGTGCATCGCGCCGGGGAACAGCCGGCGCCCGAGCATCACCAGGATCAGCAGGTTGACGGTGGTGAACGCGAGCTTCACCGTCACGTGCGAGCCGAGGATGGTGACCGGCGAGAGCGGTGTGGCGCGGAGCCGCTTGAGGATCCCGCCCTCGCGGTAGATGGCCATGATGGCCACCAGCGACTGCACCGACGTGATCGCGATGATGATCGCGGTGACGATGGCGACGTTGAATGGCGGCGCACCGGCTGCGGCGGCCGCGGCTGCGGCGGCGTCGCGGGCGGCCCCGGCGCCGGCCGCGCCCCCGGCGGGCACCGGCGACCCGATCACGCGCCCGAACACCACGAAGAACACCGCCGGCACCACGAGGCTGCCCACGAAGCCCATGGGTTCGCGGGCGAAGATCTTCGCCTCGAGCCAGGTGAGCTTCCAGAATCCGCGGAACATGGCTAATCCCGGATTCCGTGGCCGGTGAGCCGCAGGAACACGTCCTCGAGCGTCGGCAACTCCGTGCGGAACCCGCGCACGTGAACGCCGTCGCGGGCGATGAACGCGATGACGTTGGTGACGAAGTCGTCGCCCTCGCCGCGCAGGGTGTGGGTGGCGCCGGCGCCCGACGCGGCCGTGAGGCCCGGGATGGCGCGCACGCGGTCGGCCACGCCGTCGCCGTCGGCGCTGAACACCACGGTGCGCTCGGGGCAGTGGCGGCCCACGAGTTCCGCCGGCGTCCCCATCTCGATCACGCGGCCGTGCTCGATGATGGCCACGCGGTCGCAGAGCCGCTCGGCTTCCTCCATCAGGTGGGTCGTGAGGAACACCGTGGTGCCGCGGGCGCGGATCCCTGTGACGAGGTCCCAGATGGCGCGCCGGGCCTGCGGGTCGAGGCCGGTGGTGAGTTCGTCAAGGAACACGACGTCGGGGCGGTTGATGAGCGCCAGCGCCACGAACAGCCGTTGCTTCTGCCCGCCCGAGAGCGTCATGAACCACGCGTTGCGCTTGGCCTCGAGGCCGAGGCGCGCCAGCAGTGCGTCGCCGTCCTCGGCGCCCGGGTAGAGCGACCGCCAGAGGTCCACGGCCTCCCACACCTTGATGCGCTTCTGGAGCTGCGCCTCCTGGTGCTGCACGCCGATGCGCCGGCGCAGCTCCGTGGCGTCGCGGCGCGGGTCGAGGCCGAGCACGCGGATGGTGCCGCCGTCGGCGCGGCGGTGGCCCTGCACGCACTCCATCGTGGTGGTCTTGCCGGCGCCGTTCGGGCCGATCAGCCCGAAGATCTCGCCGTCGCGGACGTCGAGCGTGACATCGGCGACGGCGACCGTGCGGCCGTACGTCTTGCGCAGATTCTCGACGGTGATGACGGTCCCCGGCATCGCGACAATCTGTCCCCCGGGAGACCCGCCAGCCAACACCTCAAAGCCGACGGCCATCGCCCGGCAGCGGCGGGCACCCCGAGGCACGACGACGCCACGAGCCTGACCACCGGCACGGCCACCCGTGGCGCCCGCTCGCTACTGGACCACGATCGTGCCCCGCATGCCAGGGTGCACATGGCACTCGTAGCCGAACGTGCCGGACGTGGAGAACGTCCGGGTCACGCTCGCGTTGGCGGTCACGTCGGGGATGTTTGGGGGCGCGCCGGTGACGGCGTCGAAATACACATTGTGGCCCACCGACTGGAACGTGAACGTCACCGTCGTCCCCTTCGGAATCGTGAGCGTGGTGGGGTCGAAGGTGTTGTACGTGCTGGCGATGACGGTATTCGCCTGGCCGCCGCCGGTCGTGGGACCGGGATTGTACGTCGATGTTGGCGACGAGTAGCCGCCCGAACCGCCGCCACACGCCGACACAAGGGGAACGAGCGCAACCATGACCATCAACGCGCGCCACTGAATCCGCATTTGCCGCCTCCGGGTCGAACCGGTTCCAGTCCTGAAGACCGTGGATAGGCGGGACGATGGGAACGTCTTGGCGTCTGCGCAATCATGGTAGGATTACGTACGGCGCCCCACCTAGGCAGTCCAGCGGACCGGCGTCGCCTGAATCTGCCACGCGTCACGCCGCCGGTGACAGAACGCCCTGGGCCCGGGTAAGTGGCCGCGCGGTGGCGCCACGCGCGAGCGCCACGCGCGAGCGCCACGCGCGAGCGCCACGCGCGAGCGCCACGCGCGAGCGCCACGCTCAGCCGCCGGCTTGCTTCACCTTCCAGGCCGCGAGCAGCTCCGATTCGCGCGCCGCCGGGATGCCCGCGCGGGCCCCCTGCGCCAGCCGCTCCAGTTCCTCCGGCGGCCGCGTCTTGTTCCACTCGATGGTGTCGTGCGCCGTTGTCGCGAACGGCCGGAACGTGAGGCCGGCCTTGAGTGCCTTCTGAATCCCGCGCCGCAGGAATCCGCGGTTGGAATCGTTCTGCGGCACCCACACCGGCATGTTCGACCACCCGCGCACCTTCTGGTCCACGAGGAACTGCTGCGGCACCCACGTGAACTGCGCGCCCGCCGTCGTCACCGCCTTGATGCCGTACAGCATCTCGGCCATGGTGAACGGTTTCTCCGGCCCCGTCGCGTTGTACGTGCCGACCGTGCGGCTCTCGGCCATTCGCACCATCCACTCGGCGAGGTCGCGGCAGTCGATCACCTGTACGGAATCGGTGCCGTCGCCGGGGGCGAGCACCTCGCCGCCCTTGTCCACGCGAGCCGCCCAGTACGTGAACCGGTCGCTCGGGTCCAGCGGGCCCACGATGAGCCCGGGCCGTACGATGGTGGCGATGCCCGGGTAGTGCTTCTCCACCTCCTGCTCGGCGAACGTCTTCAGCGCGCCGTAGTACTGGCTCGCGTGCTGCGGCACGAGGGTGTACGGGTCCACCCCGTCGGGCATCGGCGTGGTGGGATCGCTCTCGTCCGCCCACAGCACGTTCGAGTTCCTGTAGACCGAGATCGTGGAGATGAAGATGTACTGGCCGGTGTTGCCCTTCAGGTACTGCGCGGCGTTTCGCACCCACGCGGGAAACGTCGTCGGGTTGTCGATCACGACGTCGAACTTCCTGCCCTTGAGCGCGCTCACGTCGGCGTTGAGGTCGCCCACGAGTTGGTCCACGCGCCCCTTGAAGAGGTCGGGCCGCCGCTGGTTGCGGTTGAGCAGCGTGACCTTGTGGCCGCGGGCGAGCGCGTACTCCACCTGCTCGGGGCCGGTGAAGCCCGTGCCGCCGAGGATGAGGATGTTGAGAGACTGCAGGGCAGGGGAAACGGGCGGCTGGGGCGCGGGAGGCGCGGGTAACGGCGGGGTGGCCCGGGCGATGCCGGGAATGAGGCCGGCGCCGAGTGCGGCGCTGGCGGCGGTCTTCACGAACGTGCGGCGATCGCTGGGTGACATTCCGGGTCTCCGTGGATGCCCGGAAGATGACACCGGGCGGCGGCGGTGGCGAGCGCGACAACGCCAAGGGCGGCCCGCGCCGGGCGGGACGCGACGCGCCGGGCGCCTGCTCCAACCTACGGATGAGTCCGCGTAGCGTGTCCGCATGGTGTGACCAGCTCCGCGCGACCTGGATGCGGCGCCGCAGCACGTAGTCCGCCAGCACGGCGCCGCCAATCAGGAGCAGGATCAGCCCCGCCCACACCAGCCCGGTGGCCACCTGGCCATTCACGTCCCCCATGCGCGGCTGAAGCTGGCCCACCGCCTGCGTGGGCCCGATGAGCATGAGGCCGAGGCCTGCCGCGACGCTGACGATCGCCAGCGACATCCCCGCCGCGTTGGCGCGGAATGCCCGGATTCGCGAGGCTCGCAGGTGCGCGCGAAGGACGGCGCAGAGGCGCGCGCGGCCCGCGGCGTCGAGCCCGGTCGGGTCGATTTCATGAAAACGGCCTGCCGTTGCGAGGAACAGTGCCGTGTCCAGGGGCGTGTCCGGGTGGGGGTAGCCGCGTTGCACTCGAGGCGTCGTCGGGAGTATCTGTTGAGAAAGGGGCGTCACGTTGAATTGACGCCTGGCGGGCCGTTGCGCTGTCCGGAATCGCCTGACGCCTCCACCGCGCCCCACCCGGGAGTTCGATGATCGTCTCGCTCGCGTACGCGCTGCTTTCACTCATCGCCCCGGGGCTACCCGGCGCCGGGCTCGCCCCCGGGAACCACACGTTCACGCTGCGTCACGGCGACCGGAACCGCGCGTACATCGTGCACGTGCCGCCGGCCGCGCGCGACAGCCGCGCGCTCCCGGTGCTGCTCGCCTTCCACGGCGGCGGGGGCGAGGCGGCGGGCTTCCAGGAGTACGCGGGCCTCGACGCCGTGGCCGACCGCGAGGGCTTCCTCGTCGCCTATCCGTACGGCACCGGCGTGCTGCCCCGCCGCCTGCTCACGTGGAACGCCGGCGAGTGCTGCGGCTACGCGATGAACCAGAACGTGGACGACGTGGGCTTCGCGATCGCGGTGCTCGACGACGTCGCGAAGCGCACCGCGGTGGACCCGGCGCGCACGTGGGCCACGGGCCACTCCAACGGCGCGATGATGGCCTACCGGCTCGCCGCCGCGCGCGCCGATCGCATCGCCGCGATCGTGCCCGTTGGCGGCGCGTACGACCTCGCCGTGTTCACGCCTTCACGCCCCGTGGCCGTGCTCGACATCCACAGCGTGGACGACCCGCGTGCGCTGTACGACGGCGGCCTCGGCCCGCCGTTCCCCGGCACCAACGTGCGGTCGTCGCACCGGCCGGTGATGGAGGGGCTGGAGCGCTGGCGCGCGCGCAACGGCTGCGCCGCCACGACGCACGTCGTGGAATCGCGCACGGGCACCGCGGCCGAGGGCGCGAAGCAGACCGCGACGCGGATCGCGTGGGATGGCTGCGCGCCCGCCGCGCCCGTCGAACACTGGAAGCTCACGGGCGTGGGGCACGGCTGGCCCGGCAACGCGCGGCCCGAGCTGCGCGAGTCGCTCATCGGCCCCTCCACGACGGTGATCAGCGCCGCCGAGGAGGTGTGGAAGTTCGTGTCGCGGGTGCGGCGGTAGCGGCCGCGTCGCAGGGCAGCCGGGCGTCGGTAGCGGCTACTTCGGCGGCCAGGCGTTCATCGCCTTTCGCACCGCCACGATCTGCCCCGTGTGGTACGCCGTGTGGTCCATCGCCACGAGCACCGTTCGCAGGTACGTCTGGCCCGTGCCGTGCGGGATGCGCTTCGCGAGGTCGCCGCGAAAGGACTTCGTGAACCGCGCCAGTGCCTGCGTTTCGCGCAGCGCCTGCCGCACGCTCGCGTTCCACTCGCGGCCCGTGGGCCGCGCATTTCGCTTCGGCCAGTAGTCGTCGGGCCAGTGGAGCTCGTGCTTGTACCTCGGGTTGCGGCAGAAATCGAGCAGGTCGTGCGTGGCGAGCCGGATGTGCTCCACCTGGTCCCACACCGAGTGCTCGAACCCCTTCGGCCGCTTGGTGCGCAGCCGCGGCGCGAGCGTCGCCACCGCGTTCGCGAACGACACGTGGGCCTGCTCCCAGTCGAGCGACCACGCCACGATCGCCTTGGTGCCCTTCGGGGCCTTATTCGTCTTCACGGTTCGCTCCTCCAGTTCGGGGGCCGCCACGGGGCCTTGATGCGCGCCGGCGCCGCCCATTCGCCCCAGTGGATGCGCAGCACGGCCTCGTCGCGATTCACCACGGGAAAGTAGATCGCCATGGTCTCCATGTGCGAGAGGCGCTCGGGGGCCACGTCCACGCGCAGCGCGTCGCGGCGGCGGCCAACGCGAGGGTGACCGCAATGACGGCGCGGCCGGGCACGCGGGTCATCGGCGCGCGCGTGCGGGGATCGCATGCTCCAACATGGTCGGGGCACGCCGCCTATCGCCAATCGCGCCGAAGGCGGACGCCGCTGCCGCGATGCAGTCGTCGCGCGTGCGCAGGCGACGGACGTCGTCCTGCGTGAGGATCAGCGCGGCGGTCGCGACTTATGAGAGAAGCGGACCGAACGTTGCCCGGCAAGCCCCTACCCCCGACCTCGGCAGGAATACGGAGGCACGTAGGTATCCACACTAATGGTTGCCGGACTCGCGGGAATCGAGACTTATGGCAGCCCACGACCCCCAGTGCCCACGGCCAGCTCCGTCCACCTCATCCTCGCGAACCTCGGCACGCCGCGCGAACCGACCGCGGCGTCCGTGCGCGAGTTTCTCGACGAGTTCCTGAGCGATCCGGCGGTCGTCGATTTTCCCCGGTGGCTGTGGCAGCCGGTGCTGCACGGCGTGATCCTGCGCCGGCGTCCCCCGCGCATTGCGCACGCGTACCGCACGATCTGGACGTCAGAGGGGTCGCCGTTGCGCGTCGCCACGGAGCGGATGGTCCGCGCGGTCCGCGGGCAGCTGCCGGCGGGCGCCACCGTGAGCGCGGCATACCGCTACGGCACGCCGTCGCTCGACACGGAGTTTCGTCGCCTCGCGGCAGGGCGCGTCGATCGGGTGATCGTGGTCCCCCTCTTTCCACAGCGCACCGACGCCACGACGGGGACGATCGTGAAGGTGATGTACGAGGCGGCCGCCCGCGCAGGGCTCGTATCGCGCGTCGAGGCGAGAATGGTGGAGCCGGCGGACGTCGGCTACGTCGGCGCGCTCGCGCATCGGTGGCGCGAGGCAGTGGCGGACGCGGGCGAGCCCGAACACCTCGTAGTGTCGTTTCACGGCATCCCCGTGCGATTCGACAAGCGCGAGGGGCGGCGCTACACGCGCGACTGCGCGGCAACGACCACTGCGTTCCTGCAGGCGATCGGCTGGCATGAGTCGCGCGCGACGCTCGCGTTCCAGTCGAAGTTCGGACCGGAGCCCTGGATCACGCCGCCAACCGCGGGCGTGAACAACGACCTGGGGCGTCGCGGGGTGCGTCACGTGGCCGTGGCGACCCCTGGCTTCCTCACGGAAGGGCTCGAGACGCTTGAAGAAATCGGCATCCGGGCGCACGACGATTTCCGTGCGAACGGCGGAGAGCGGCTTACACGCATCGGGGCGGTGGAGGACCACCACGCGATGGTGGGTTCGCTCGCCGCACTCGCCCGCGCATGACCGGTCGGCACTGGAGACACCCATGCATCGCATCGGCGTAATTGGCATCACCTGGCGGCACCGCCGGCCGGACCTGCTGTCCGCGCTGACCATCGCCAAGGACCAGCGGGTCGCGCGCCTGCCCGCGTTGCGGGCCGCGGCCCGGGTGGATGAACTGGTGTACATCGCCACGTGTGGCCGCGTCGAGGTGGCGTTCGCCGCCGAAGGCGACCAGTCGGTCGAAGTGGTGCGGCGGCGCTTGTACGCCGCGCTGGCCGGGCAGTCGTCGGCACCGGCGGGCGAGGACAGCGGGCTGCGGGCGTGGCGCGGCGAAGGCGCCGTGGAGCACCTCTTCCTCGTCACCTCCGGTCTCGACTCGGCGCGCATCGGCGAAAGCGAGGTGCTGGGTCAGGTGCGGGATGCGGTGGAGCAGGCGCGGGAGGCAGGTACGTGCGGCCCGCTGCTGCACCGCGTGTTCGACGAGGCGTTGCGCACGGCCCGCCGCGTGCGGCCACTTACCGAGGGGCGGGTCGGCGCGGTGTCCCTCGCACAGATCGCGGCCGGCCACGCCGCGCGTCGGGTGGGCCGAACCGGCGGCAGTGTGGCCGTGGTGGGCGTGTCACCGATGACGGAGGCCTGCGCGGTGGATCTCGCCGCGCGCGGCATCCCGGTCATCGTCGTCAACCGCACGCCGACCCACGCAGAACCGCTCGCGGCACGGGTGGGTGGCAGGGTGCGTTCCCTCGGCGCGTTTCGCGCATCGCCGGACCCGGTGGAGGCGCTGGTGGTCGCCACCGGCGCCACGGAGGGCGTCTTCCGTCGCGGTGACCTGGAACGCCTGGCGGCGCGCGCCACGTCGGGATCGGCGCCGCTCGTGGTGGACCTCGGCGTGCCGCCGAACGTGACGCCGGCCGACGCGCGCGCGGCCGACGTGCGGCGCGTGGGCATGGACGACATCCAGGCCGAAGCCGAAGTGGGTCGTGAGCGCCTCCGCCTGGAGTTCGCCGACGCGCGCGCCGTGGTGGACGAGGCGCTGCTCGACTTCCGCCGCCACGACGCGGAGCGGATGGTCGGCGGGATGATCGCACGGCTGCGGCTCCAGTACCGCCATACCGCGATGGAAGGCGTGGACCGCCTCTTCGCGCGCGCGTTGCAGTCGCTGGACGAGGGCGATCGCGCGGCGGTGCGGCAGTGGGCCGAGACCCTCGCGGGCCGGATGGCGCACATCCCGACGGTGGGCCTGCGCGAACTGGCCGTCGAGCTCGGGCCGGGCGCCGTGGAGACGTTCTTCAGCGCGTCGCCGTCGTTGCGCGACCCAGGCGCGACCGTGGATCCGGCACCGGCCGTCGCCAGGGCGTCGTGAACCTGCGCCTCGGCACCCGCGGTTCGGCGCTTGCGCTCGCGCAGGCGCACGACGCCGCGCGCCGGCTCACCGCCGCGGGCGCGACGGTCGAGATCGTGATCATCTCGACCGTGGGCGACCGCGTCACCGACCGCGCGTTTTCCGACGTGGGCGCGTTCGGGGTGTTCGTCCGCGAGATCGAGGCGGCGCTGCTCGACCGCCGCATCGACGTCGCGGTGCATTCCTACAAGGACCTCCCGTCGCGCGGACCGGACGGGCTCGTGGTCGCGGCCGTGCCCGAACGCGTGGATCCGGCCGACGTGCTGCTCGTGCGCCGCGACCGGATGGCCGCGCCCGTGAACGGCATTCCGCTGGCGCCGGGCGCGGTGGTGGGCACGTCGGCGATGCGTCGTCGCGCGCTGCTGCACGAGATGCGTCCCGACCTCACGCATGCACTGCTGCGCGGCAACGTGCCGACGCGCGTGCGCGCGCTGGCCGACGGCACGTTCGACGCCATCGTGCTGGCGGCGGCGGGACTCGCGCGCCTCGCGCGGGAGGACGGTGACCGCAAGCTGACGCTGCCGGCCGACGTCGAGGTGGTGCGGCTCGACCCGTCGCGGTTCGTGCCGGCGCCGTCGCAGGGCGCCATCGCCTTGCAGGTGCGCGCCGGTGACGCCGCCGAGGCCGTGGTCGCCCGGGTGGACGACGCCTCGTGCCGCCGCGCGGTGGCCACGGAGCGCGTCGCGCTGTTCCTGGCCGAAGGCGGATGCACGATTCCGTTCGGCGCCTGGTGCACGGCGGCCGGCGGGGACCGCCTGTCGCTCGTGGCCGCGCTGGGGGCGAGTGATGGTACCGTCGCACGGAGCACCGCCGACGGCACCGACCCGGCGGCAGTCGCTGCCGAGGCGTGGGAACCGCTCGCCGGACTGGTGGCGCGATGAGCGCGCGCCGCCTCGAGGGCCGGCGGGTCCTCCTCACGCGGCCGGCGGAGGACGCCGGGCAGTGGGCCGCGGAAATCGCCGCGCACGGCGCGGTGCCTGATCTGATGCCGTGCGTGAGGATCGAGCCGCTCACGGACGCCGCGACGCGCGACCGGCTGGGCGTCGCACTGCGCGCTGCGGACTGCGTGGTGTTCACATCCGCGCGAGGCGTCGAGGCGGCGGCGTCGCTCGCGGGCGCGATGGTCGTCTGCGGTGTCCGCGAATCGGCGGTCGTGGGCCCGGCCACCGCCGCGGCGACGGCGCGCGTGCTCGGCGTGGAGTCGTACGTGGCGCGCGGCGGAACGTCGCGGGCGCTTGGCGACGAACTCGTGGCCGCGTGGGGCGAGCGCGCCGCCGGACGCCGCGTGGTCGTGGTGGGCGCCGCCGGCGGGCGCACCGACGCGGACGACGTGCTCTCCGCGGCCGGCGTGATCGTCAGCCGCGTGGAGGTGTACCGCACACTGCCGGCGCCGCCGCGCCAGCACCGGCGCGACCTGGGGGGCGACGGCGTGACGGACGTGCTGCTCGCGAGCCCGTCGGCCGTGACCGGACTGCTGAACCAGGCGATCGTGGCGCGCGGCGTGCGACTCTACGCCATTGGCGCCACCACGGCCGGCGCCATTGTCGCGGCCGCGCTCGAGCTCACTGGGCAGGCGACGACGCCGGACCTGAACGGCCTCCTGGAGGCCATGAAATGCCTGTAGTGCCCTGGAACCCCGCCACGGCATCGGTGCCGGGTCGCGTGCGACCGCGTCGCCTGCGCCGCACGCCGGCGCTCCGCGCTCTCGTCGCCGAGACCGCGGTCCTGCCACGCCATCTCATCATGCCGCACTTCGTGCTGCCCGGCGACGCGACGGAGGAGCCCATTCCGTCCATGCCGGACATCGCGCGCATGGGCGTTACGCCACTGCTGCGAACGGTCGAGCGCGACCTCGCACTTGGCGTTCGCACGGTGCTCCTGTTCGGCACGCCCGCGGCGGGCGAGAAGGACGCCACCGGCTCGGCCGCGTGTCGCGCGGATGGCGCCGTACCGCGCGCCCTGCGCGCCCTGCGACGCCAGTTCGGCGATGACGCCGTGCTCATGACCGACGTCTGCCTCTGCGCGTACACGAGCCACGGCCACTGCGGCGTACTGGCCAACGGCGCGGTGGACAACGATGCGTCGCTGCCCCTGCTGGCCGGCATGGCCGCCGCGCACGCCGACGCCGGCGCGGACGTCGTGGCGCCGTCGGACATGATGGACGGCCGCGTGGCGGCGATCCGCGACGCGCTCGACGCGGCCGGTCACGCGAACACGGCGATCCTCTCCTACGCGGTGAAATACGCGTCCGCGTACTACGGTCCGTTCCGCGACGCGGCAGATTCTTCGCCGCAGCACGGCGACCGGCGCGCGTACCAGATGGACGTGCGCAACGGAGCCGAAGCGCTGCGTGAGGCCGCGCTCGACGAGGCCGAGGGCGCGGACATGCTGATGGTGAAGCCCGCGCTGGCGTACCTGGACGTCATCCGTCGCGTGCGCGAGGCGAGCACGTTGCCGCTGCTCGCGTACAACGTGTCGGGCGAATACTCGGCGGTGAAGGCGGCTGCCGCGGCTGGATGGCTCGACGAGCCCGCCGTCGTGCGCGAGAACCTGCACGCCATGCGGCGCGCCGGCGCCGACGCGATCATCACCTACCACGCGCGCGCAGCGCTCGCCGGAGGCTGGCTGTGAGCGCCGGGCCGCGTTCCGCCGCGATCATGGGGCGCGCGCAGGCCGTGATGCCGGGCGGGGTGAGCTCGCCGGTGCGCGCCTTCCGCGCCGTGGGCGGCACGCCGCTCGTCCTGCGCAGCGGGTCCGGTGCCGAGTTCGAGGATGCCGACGGCCGTCGCTACGTGGACTTCGTCTGCTCGTGGGGGCCGTTGATTCTCGGCCACGCGCATCCGGAGGTGGTCGCGGCGATCGCCGATGCCGCGACGCGCGGCACCAGTTTCGGCGCGCCGAGCGAAGTGGAAGTCGAACTCGCCGAGTACATCACGTCGGCGTATCCCGGCCTCGACCAGGTGCGGTTCGTTTCGTCCGGGACCGAGGCCACGATGAGCGCCATCCGCGTGGCGCGCGGCGCCACGGGTCGCGACCGCATCGTGAAGTTCGCGGGTTGCTACCACGGGCACGCGGACCACCTGCTCGTCTCCGCCGGGTCCGGGCTCGTCACGTTCGGGCGCCCGTCGTCGGCCGGCGTGCCCTCGGCATTCGTCCGCGAGACCGTCGTGCTGCCGCTCGACGACGAGGAGCGGGTGACCGACCTCCTCCGCCGTGAGGGGCACACGATCGCCGCGGTGATCATCGAGCCGGTGCCCGCAAACAACGGCCTGCTGATCCAGCGACCGGAGTTCCTGCGCACGCTGCGCGAGGAAACGCGGCGCGCCGGCACGATCCTCATCTTCGACGAGGTGATCAGCGGGTTCCGGCTCGGGCGGGGCGGCGCCGCCGCGCATTACGGCATCACCCCGGACCTCGCGACGTTCGGCAAGGTGATTGGCGGCGGACTGCCCGTTGGGGCGTTCGGCGGCCGGCGCGACCTCATGCAGCATCTCGCGCCGCTCGGCGGCGTGTACCAGGCGGGAACGCTCTCCGGCAACGCCGTGGCGATGACGGCCGGCCTGACGACGCTTCGCATCCTCGAGCGAGACAACGGCTGGCAGCGGCTGGACGGGACCGGCGCGGCGCTGGAGGCCGCGCTCACGCCGGTGCTCGCCGCCGCGCCGATGCCCGCGCAGTGCGTCCGACTGGGTTCGCTCTTCTGGATCGCATTGCAGGCGGCTGCCGCGCCCCGCTCGGCGGAAACGATCGACACCGCGGCGGCCGACCGGTATCGCCCGGTGTTTCACGGCCTGCTCGCGCGCGGCATCGCGCTCGCGCCGTCGGCGTACGAGGCGGGGTTCCTGTCGCTGGCGCACGCGCCGGGACACATCGCACGACTGGCGGACGGCCTGCGCGATGCATTCGCCGCCGGGAGCACAGGCGCGAACGGCACCGCCGGCCCGGTGGTTCACGCGGGAGGGACGCGCAGCGCCGCGCGAGGCGACGCCACGCCCGGTGCGGACCCCGACGTGGGCCGCACGGCCGCGACGCCACGACGCGCGCACGTGGATCGTGACGCGGTGCTGCGCTTCGGTGGCAACGTGTGCGACTTCCATACGCTCGCCGGGCGCTCCGCCGACGGCGCCGAGCACACGCTGGGTCACAAGGAGGCGATGGTGCTGCGGTATCTCGCGGAACGCGAGGGCGACGTGGTGTGGCGTGACGACCTGCTCGAGGCCGTGTGGGGCGAGGAGGTGCTGCCGTCGTCGCGGGCCGTGGATGCCCTGGTGGTGCAGTTGCGCCGCCGCTTCGAGCCGAACCCGGACGCGCCACGCTTCATCCACGGCGTCCGCGGCGTGGGATACCGATTCACCACTGCGCCCGAGGGCGTCGCATGACGACCACCGTTACCGGCCGCCAGCTGTTCCTGGATACCATGGCCGGGAAGGCGACGCCGCGCCGGCCGCTGTGGGTGATGCGACAGGCCGGACGCTACCTCCCCGAGTATCGCGCCCTGCGCGAGAAGCACTCGTTCGAGCAGCTCTCGGGCAACGCCGAACTCTCGGCGACGGTCACGCTCCAGCCGCTCGCGCGCTTCCCGCTCGACTGCGCCATCATCTTCGCCGACCTGATGAGCCCGATTCCGGCGCTCGGACTCGACGTGTCGTTCGCGCCGGGCCCCGTCATGGCCAGGCCCGTGCGCACGGCGGCGGACGTGGATGCGCTGCGATCGCCCGCGCGCGACGAGATCGCGCCGTCCGTCATGGGCGCGCTGCGTACCGTGCGCGCCGCGCTTGGCGGCAAGCAGGCGCTGCTCGGGTTCGCCGGGTCGCCGTGGTCGCTCGCCGCGTACGTCGTGCAGGGCAAGGGCGGGCAGGGGTTCCCGGCGCTGCGCGCGATGGCGCATGGCGACCCGGGACTCCTCGATGCGCTGCTCACGCGCCTCACCGACCTGGTGATCGACTACGTGCACGCGCAGGTCGAGGCCGGCGCCGACGCGGTGCAGTTCTTCGACACGTGGGCCGGGCTGCTCGCGCCGGGCGACTGGACGCGGCACGTGCGCCCGCACCTCGTGCGCATCCTCGACGCCACGGCCGCGCTCGGCGTGCCCCGCATCCTGTTCGTGCAGGATGCGTCGCACCTCGTACCGCTCTACGCCGCCCTGCCGTCCGAAGGACTCGCCGTGGACTGGCGCGAGGACCTCGCCGCGCTGCGGCACGCCATCGGGGCGAAGAAGGCGCTGCAGGGCAACCTCGATCCCGCCATCCTGGTCGCCGGGCCGGAGCCCACGCGTCGCGCGGCGCAGGCGCTGCTCGCCCACGTGCCGGCGCGCGGCCACGTGGTGAACCTCGGCCACGGCATCACGCCCGACGCGGCGATGGCGAGCGTCGAGGCGCTGGTGCGCGTGGTGCACGAGGAGGCCGGGTGACCGTCGCCGCGTCGGGCGCCGGACGGAACGGACGGGCCGGTGGGGGCGCGCGGCCGGTTGCGCGGGCCGTCACCACCGACCTGCTCGCGCGCTACGACCGGCCTGGCCCGCGCTACACGAGCTATCCGACCGCCGTCGAGTTCCACGAGGGGGTGGGCACGACCGACTACCTCGAGAGCCTCGCGGAGGCCAACGCGCTCGGTGACGCGCCGCTCGCGCTGTATGCGCACCTCCCGTTCTGCGAGGAGAAGTGCCTCTTCTGCGGGTGCCACACGATCATCACGAAGCATCGCGACGTGGCCGACCCGTATCTCGGCCTGCTCGCCCGTGAGATCGAGCTGCTCGCCGAGCGGCTGCCCGATCGCCGCCGGTTCGCGCAGCTGCACCTCGGTGGCGGCACGCCGACGTACTACCGTCCCGAGCAGCTCCAGCGCCTGCTGCGCGGCCTCTTTCGCCACTTCACCGCGCTGCCCGGCGCCGAGCTCGCGGTGGAGGCCGATCCCCGCGTGACCACGGCCGCGCATCTCGACGCACTCGCCGACGTGGGCTTCAACCGCATCTCGTTTGGCGTGCAGGACCTCACGCACGAGGTGCAGGAGGCCATCGGCAGGGTGCAGTCACTGGAACAGACCGCGCGGTTGGTGGAGCACGCGCGCGGGCGGGGCTACCGCGGCATCAACGTGGACCTCATCTACGGCCTGCCGCTGCAGACGCCGGCGTCGTTCGAGCGCACGCTCGCGTCGGTCATCGCCCTGCGTCCCGACCGCGCCGCCGTCTATTCATTCGCGTTCGTGCCCTGGGTGCGCGGCACGCAGAAGAAGATCGAGGAGGCCGACCTGCCCCCGGCCGCCGTGAAGGTGGAGCTCTTCGCCATCGCGCGCGAACGATTCCTCGCCGCCGGCTACGAGCCCATCGGCATGGATCATTTCGCGCTGCCCGACGACGAGCTCGCCCGGGCGCGACGCGAGGGCCGGCTGCGCCGCAACTTCCAGGGCTACGCCGTGATTCCCGGCGACGACGTGATCGCGGTGGGCGTCTCCGGCATTGGCGACGTGCGCGGCCGGTACGTCCAGAACGAGAAGAAACTCTCTACGTACGAGGCCGCCATCGGCGAGGGCCGGCTGCCCGTGGTGCGCGGCGTGCGCCGCTCCGCCGACGACGAAGTGCGCCGCGCGGTGATCCACGACCTGATGTGCAACTTCCGCGTGGACGTGCCGGACGTGGAGCGCCGGTACGGCATCGCGTTCGCGACCTACTTTGCCCACGACCTCACGCTGCTGGCGGCGCACGAGGCGGCCGGGATGGTGCGCGTGACGCCGGCGCGCATCGAAGCCACGCCGGTGGGCGAGCTGTTCGTGCGCAACCTCGCGATGTGCTTCGACCGGTACCAGCGCGAGAAGCACGACATCGGGTCGAAGCCGGTGTTCAGCCGGACGGTCTAGTGCCCCGTCTCGTGGTGATCGGCGGAGGGATATCCGGCCTCGCGGCCGCCTGGGCGGCCGCCGACGCGGCTCACCGTGCGGGTGAACGGCTCGAGGTGGTCGTACTCGAGCGCGACCGCGAGGTGGGCGGCAAGGCGCGGTCGCATCGCGAGGACGGCTGGCTCGTCGAGGGCGGCCCGTCGGGATTCCTGCGCGGGAAGCCGGAGTTTGAGCGGCTCATCGCCGCGGCGGGGATGACCGATGCCGTGGTCGACGCGCGCGCGGCGGCGCGCCGGCGATTCGTCTATCGCGCGGGCGCGCTGCGGCTGATCCGTCCGTCGCCCGTCTCGCTCGTGCGCAGCGGAATCCTCGGCGTCGGCGGTGCCGTGCGGCTCGCCGGAGAGGTCGTCGTGCCCCGCGCGAGGCCGCACGGCCACGACGAGACCGTGTGGGAGTTCGCCGTGCGTCGCATCGGCGTGCAGGCCGCGGACCGGCTCGTCGCGCCGATGTGTCTCGGCGTGTTCGCCGGCGACGCGAAGCGCCTCTCGCTGCAGTCGGCGTTCCCGCGCATGGCGGCGCTCGAGCGCGACCACGGCGGACTCATCCGCGGCCTCATCGCGAAGCGTGGCCGCATGAGCACCGGGTCGCTCGCGTCGTTTCGCGACGGCATGCAGTCGCTGCCGCTCGCCCTCGCCGAGCGCGGTGGCTTCACCGTCGCGCGTGACGTGGAGGTGATGCGGCTCGGCCACGACGGACGCCGGTGGGCCATCGCCACGCGCCGGTCGGGCACCGTCACCGCCGACGCCGTGGTGCTCGCGGTGGAGCCATGGGTCGCATCCGGGATCGTGGGTTCGATCGCGCCGGCCGCGGCGACAGCCCTCGGCGACATTCCGTGCCCGTCCGTCGCGGTCGTGGCGCTCGGCTTCGGTCCCGCCGCGCGCGCGCGCATTCCCGACGGGTTCGGCGTGCTCGTGAGCCGTGGCGAAGGCGTCCGCATGCTCGGCAACCTCTGGGAGACGTCGCTCTACCCCGGCCGCGGGCCCGACGGCGGCATCCTCGTGCGTGCGATGCTCGGTGGTGCGGTGGATCCGGACATCGCCTCGCTCGACGATGCGGCCGTGCTCGCCCTGGCCGAGGACGAGGTCGGACGCCTCTACGGCCTCGCCGAGGCGCCGGTGTTCCGGCGCGTGGTGCGCATCGCGAAGGCCATCCCGCAGTACGAGTGCGGACATGCCGGCCGGGTGGCCGCCGTCGAGCATGCCGTTGGCGCGCTGCCGAACCTCGACGTCACCGGCTTCGGACTGCGCGGAGTGGCGTTCGGCGACGCGGCGTCCGACGGCATGCGCACGGGCGCGCGGATGGTGGCCCGGCTCCGGGCCGCGGTCGCGGCGGCGGTCGCGTGATGAAGGCATGCCGCGGCCCATCGCCGACTGCATTGCGGCGACCTCGCGGTCGTCGAGCCCCTCCGCACCACACGCGACGCCGCGACCGGCTTGCCGGCGTACTCGCTGCGCGCGGCCCCTCGGTCGTCGCGTGTGGAACGCCCTGCCGTCACGCCGTCCCCCGAAGGGCGCATGCGGCCACGACTGCTCCTGTCATTGAGCCGGGCGGGTAGTCCGCCCGAGGCAGGATGACGTCCTCCGCAGCCAACGCCCTATCGGGGTCAGCGCCGCGCCGATCGCGGTGGCAATGGCACGGGCATGTGAAACCAGAGTATTTTTGTCGGCATTGAAACGGCGGGCTGTCCGCCTTGCGCGGAAATGCACCAAACCCGGACTTGGAGGTGGGATGCGGGCAGTACGATGGACGGCAACGGCGACCGCGGCGCTCGTGCTCGTGGCGAGTGTCGCGATGGCTCAGGAAGCCACGACCCTCGGCGGCTACGGCGAGGTGCACTACCAGAACAAGAGCGGCCCAAACACGCCCGGCGAGGTCAACCTTGCGCGGTTTGTCGTGTTCCTGTCGCACACCTTCAACGATCGCCTGGCGTTTCGGTCCGAGCTGGAAGTTGAGGACGCCAAGGTTGCCGGCGGCTCGCCGGGCGGGGAAGTTGCGCTCGAGCAAGCGTACATCGACTACCGGCTCGGGTCCCGTGCGACGCTGCGAACGGGCCTGGTGCTCGTGCCGGTCGGCATCATCAACGAGACGCACGAACCGACGACTTTCCATGGCGTGGCGCGGCCGGCCGTTGACCACGACGTCATTCCGGCGACATGGCGCGAGCTCGGGGTTGGCCTCACGGGGACGCTTGGCGCCGGCCTGAACTATCGGCTCTACCTCGTCAACGGGCTCCTCGCCTCCGGTTTCACTGCGTCGGAGGGGATTCGGGACGGTCGGCAGGAGGGCAGGGAGGCGACGTTCGCCAATCCGTCGCTCACCGGCCGCCTCGAGTACGCGCGGCCCGGGCTGAAGGTCGGCGCCTCGTTCTTCTCGGGGGGCACGGCGGGAGGGGACTCGCTGGTCGGCACCGGATGGTACGACGCCCCGGTCACCGTGCTCGCGGCCGACGCGCGCTACGACAACGGCCCCCTCGCCCTGCGTGGCGTGGTGGCGACCGCGTCGCTTCCGGACGCCGCGTCCATCAACCGCGTGTACGGCCACGACGTCGGCCGCCGCATCGCAGGCGGCTATGTGGAGGCGGCGTATGACCTCCTATCGCTCGCCCAGCACTCCGGGCCCGAGCGACTCATCGGCTTTGCCCGGTACGAACACTTCGACACCCAGGCGTCGGTGGACCGCGGGGTCGTGCGCGACGCGGACAACGCGCGCCGCCATGTCACGGTCGGCCTCTCGTTCCTGCCCATCGCGAACGTCGTGTTCAAGGGCGACCTGCAGTTCCGGCGCACGGACGGGCCCGCCTCGTCCCTGCAGGTGGCGAGCCTCGGGGTCGGGTACTGGTTCTGATGCGCCGCGTCGTGTGCGGCGTGCTGGTGGCCGGCGTGGCCCTGTGTCTGGGCCCGCCCGCGGCCGGCGCGCAGGGCGCGGCGGACCGGGTGGCGGCGTCGGTGCAACGCGTCTGGGGACGTGGCGCGGTCGCCGACACCGTGCCCGTCGACAGCACGGCCGTCCTGCGCGTATCCCGCGACGGGCATCCGGCCGGGTGGGGCGTGGTGCGCAACGTGCGCGGACGCGAGCAGCCGATCACGTTCCTGGTCGCCGTGGATACGGGCATGCGCATCCTCGATGTCGACGTCCTGGTGTATCGCGAGCCGTATGGCGGCGAGGTGGCATACGAGTCATGGCGAAGGCAGTTCCGGGGCCGCGGCCCCGGCGACTCCCTGCGGGTCGGCCGCGAAGTCCGCGGGATTTCGGGCGCCACGATCAGCGTGAACGCCGTGACCCTCGGCGTGCGGCGCGCGCTGGCGGACCTGGCGGCGTGGCGCCGCGCCGGGCGACTCAACCAATGATGCCGACATGGGCGGCGATGCCGCGCACCGCCCGGGTGCTGGCTGCCTGGGTGGTCATCGTGCTGGCCGTCGGGTACACGACGTCGCTGGTCTTCGTGTACCACACGACGGGGCTCACGCCGGGCGGGGCCGCGGAGCGATACCGCGGGACCGATGCGGTCGGTGCAACGGGCGGCACGCCGGCCGACGCGCCGATGCAGTTTCCCAAGCCGCTCGGTGAGATGCTCCTCAGCACGCATACGCACGTGCTGACGATGGCCATGATCTTCGTCATCACCGGGGCCGGCCTCGTGCTCTGCGAATGGCCGTCCGAGCGATGGCGACGGTGGCTCATCGGCGAACCGTTCGCGGCCATCCTCGTGTCGTTCGCGTCGATCTGGCTGATGCGATACGTCGATCCGCGATGGGCCTGGCTGCTGTTCGCCTCCAGTACGCTCATGGCGGTCACGTTCTACGCCCAGGTCATCATCATCCTCGGGGCGCTTCGTCGCGCCGGGCGATCGTGACGCTGCCGCCCCGCCAGGTGCGACCGTCGGAGGGAACGGCCTCATGAACCGGCGGGAGGTGCTTCGGCTCCTGGCCGCGGCCCCGCTCGCAGGCGCATGGAAGCTAGCGGTTCCGCCTGCCGCCGGCGCCTGCCCGCTTCCCCGGCCCGGGCGGAATTTGCGACACGTGGAGCGGTGGTCGTGGGGCATGGGCCAGCCGGTACACATCCAGGCATTCGTCGACGACGAGGCGCGCGGGATGGAGGCGATCGCCGCCGCGCTGTCTGAATTCCGCGACGTGGAGGCGCAGCTCTCCCTGTTCGACGACGCGAGCGACCTGTGCGAACTGAACCGGAGCGCCGGCCGCGGGTCGATCCGTGCCGGGGCGCACCTGCGAAATGTCCTCGATCTCGTCGCGGGCGCGCGGGTACAGACCCGCGGAGCGTTCGACGCGGCCGTCGAGCCCCTCATGCGCGCGTGGGGATTCCATGCGCCGCGCGCGGCACCGCCAGACGAGCGGACGCTCGCCGAGGCGCGCGCGGCGGTGCGCGCGGCCTCGGTGCGCCTCAGCGGCGATCGCGTGACACTCGACGGCACGGAGAGCCGCCTCGACCTCGGCGGCGTCGGGGTGGGCTACGGGCTCGACCGGATGGCGGCGGTCCTGCGCGCCCGCGGGGTCACCTCGGCCCTGCTCGACGTCAGCGGCGACCTGATGGCGATCGGCGCGCCGCCCGGGGACCGGGGGTGGCGGATCGAGCTGGTGGATCCCGACCGCGCGCACGCCCTGCCCGGCGCGCCCGTCGTCCTCCGGGACTCGGCGCTCGCGACCTCCGCCAACACGATGGAGACGGTCCGGTTCGGTGCCACCGTCGTCGGCCACGTCCTCGACCCGCACGACGGCCGTGCGGCCCATGTCCTCCGTCAGGTCACCGTCGTGGCGCGGCGCGCCGTCGACGCCGACATGCTGTCCACCGCCGCGCTCGTGGGTGGCCACGCCGTCGTGGCCTCGAGCGACGCCCGCGTGGTGCAGGCGTGGCGCGCACGCGCGCGCGCCGTCAGCGATCGTCCGGCGGGCGCCACGGCGCCTTGATCCGGGCCGGCGCCGCCCATTCGCCCCAGTGGATGCGC
>JAYEKC010000090.1:0-4886 GCA_034716715.1 Gemmatimonadota bacterium
GAGGTGGCCCACTTCCGCGCCAGCCACGACGTGATCGACGTGGACGGCGTGCGCGTCCTGTACGGGGATGGATGGGGCCTCATCCGCGCCTCGAACACGCAGCCCATCCTCGTCGTGCGGATCGAGGCGCGCTCGGAACGGCGTGTGGCCGAGATCCGGCGGGAGTTCGCCGGGTGGCTCGGCACGCAGGGCGTCGAGTTCGCCGCCACGTAGCGGGCCTCCGTGCGCCGCTGGCTCGTGCTGCTCGCGGTCTCGTCCGCCCTCGCCCTGCTCGGCGGGCGGGCCGTGGCCGGGGTGTTCGCGGACTGGCTGTGGTTCGATTCGATGGGCGCCCTCGACCTGTACCGCAGCCAACTGGCGCATGAAGCCGCGTGGCGCGCCGGGGCCGGTCTGGCCGGGTTCGCGTTCGCCTTCCTGAACCTCTACGCGGTGCGCCGGTCCATCGTGTCGCTCGTGTTGCCGCGCCGGCTCGGCAACATCGAGATCGGCGAGGTGGTGTCGGCGCGGGCCTTGCTGGCGGGCGTCGCGGTCACCGCCGCCATCCTCGGCGTCGCCCTTTCGGCGCCGACCGTGGACTGGACCGTGCTCGCCTTTGCCCGAATCGCCCAGCCGTTCCGTGAGCTGGACCCCTTCCTTGACCGCGACCTGTCGTACGGCGTGGCCCGCCTCCCGCTCGAGTTCGGGCTCTACGAATGGGCCGGGCGGGCGATGCTGGTCGTGTCGGCCGTGATCGTGGTGCTGTACGCGCTTACCCCCAGCCTCCGCCTCCGACCGGGGCACTTCTACATCTCGGTGTACTGCCGCCGGCACCTGGCGGCCCTGGCGGCCCTCGCCCTGCTCCTGTTGGCGTGGAGCTCGAGGCTCGACAACCTCGCGCTGACCGTGACGGGCCCCGAGCCCGGCGGCGGATATGGCGCATTTGCGCACCGCGTGGACGGGCCATTCCTCGCCTGGGCGTCCATCCTCACCGTGGTCGCGGCGTTCATCGTGTATTGGACCATGTGGCACGGCCAGGCTCGCGCCGCGACGTTGGCCGTTCTCTTCGTTTGCGTGGGCGTGCCGCTCGGCCGGGCAACGCTGCCGTACTTCACCGGGCGGATGCTGTCGTCGGCCGATCTCCGGGACGCGGAGCGTCCGTATGCCAACGCACGAACCCTCTTCACGCGCCGCGCATTCGGCGTGGACGCCATCGACACGGCGTGGGCGCCCGGCGGCCTGCCCCAAACCGTCGCCGAAGCGCTGCCCGGCATTCCAGCCTGGGACCCGGCCGCCCTGTTGCGCTCGGTGCCGGGGGCGTCGCTCCGACGCGATTCCGCGTGGGTGGCGTGGCAGCGCGACCCCGATGGCTTGCGCGCGATTGCGGTGACGCCGGTGCATGGGCAACCGGACACGTGGGCGGCGGCACCGTTCGACGCCGCCGCGGAAGGAGACCGGGGACAGGCGCTGTCGGCGCTTCCCCAGCGCGGGGCGCCGCCCATCCCGGCGTCGTGGGACCGCCTTGTCGCGTACCCGGGTGCCCGGGCGCCCCTGGTCGTGTGGGACACGGCGGGGCACCTGCCGGCGCCATCGTTCGTGGGGTGGGGCAGGCGCATCGCGTTGGCGTGGCGCGTCCGCACCCCCGCGCTTCTCCTGCGGGACGATGCGGGCACGAGGCCGCGCCTGGCGTTCCGGCGCGACGTCCTGGAGCGGGTCCACGCGCTGGCCCCGTTCCTCACGCCTGGCCCCACCATCACCCCGCTCCTGCGCGGCGACACCCTGTACTGGGCCGTGGACCTGTTCACGACGTCGGCCACGTACCCCCTCGCGGAACGGATCTTCTTCGCCGGCGAAACGCGAACCTACGTCCACGAGGCCGGCACCGCCCTCGTCCAGGCGGCCACCGGCCGGGTGCTGCTGGTTGCCGCGCGCAATCCCGACGCGATCCTCCGGGCGTGGATGCGTCGTTTCCCCGACCTGTTCACGTCCGCGGAGCTTCTGCCGGCTGCGTTGGCGGCCGCCCGTCCGCCGTCGGTGGACTGGGCGGGCATCCAGGCGACCGCCCTCGCCAGGAGCGGGCGGGGGCCGGCGCCGGCGAGCACGCGCGCAGCCGTGGCCACGGACAATGCCGACGCCGGCGCGGGAGACGGGCCGCCGTCGCTGTTCGCGATTTCCGGTGCGCGCCCGGCGCTGGCGTGGTCCACGCCAATGGTGAACGCGGCGGGAATGGTGTCCGGCTTGGTGGTGGCGGTTGGGGGAGAACGGCCGCGCACGGCGTGGGTTCGCGCCGCCGGTGAACAGGCGTGGATGGACCTGCTCGACCGGCTGCAGCGGGCCGCGGATAGTGCCGGGGTGGGGCGGCAGCGCCGGGGGGCGCGGCGTGGCCGGGTGCTGGCCATCCCGACGGCGGCGGGAATCGCCTACGTGCAATCCCACTATGAGTGGACGTCGGACGGTCCGCCGGCGCTTGCCGGCGTCGCGGGCGTCGCACGCGGGCAAGCGCGCGCAGGCACCTCCCGTCAGGCCGCCCTTGGCCTCCCCGTGCCCAGGGCAGGGAACGGATCCAGCTGGCGGTCGGCCGTGAGCGAACTGTACCAGCGGATGGCCGATGCGCTGCGCCGCGCGGACTGGCCCGCATTCGGCGCGGCGTTCGAGGCCCTCGGCCGGCTCCTGCGGGGGCCCGGGCGCTGACTCGACGGTGTACGCCCGGCTAAATTGAAGGGTTGTTTCGCGCCGTTTCCCCAATCCCGCGCACGCGAATGAACCTCCACGAATACCAGGCGAAGGACATTTTTCGCCGGCACGGCATCAATACGCCCGCCGGCGAGGTGGTCACCACGCCGGCCGCCGCCGAAGCCGCGGCAACCAGGGCCGGTGGCCCGGTCATGGTCAAGGCGCAGGTCCATGCCGGCGGCCGCGGCAAGGCCGGTGGCGTCAAGTTCTGCAAGACACCCGCCGAAGCGCGCGAAAAGGCGACGGCCATCCTGGGGATGAAGATCAAGGGCCTGACCGTGGAGCAGGTCCTCGTCACGCCGGCCGCCGACATCGCGAGCGAAGCCTACGTGGGCATCATCGTGGACCGGGCACGCAAGAAGCCGGTGTTCATGGTGAGCGCAGCGGGCGGCATCGACATCGAGGAAGTGGCGGCGAAGACGCCGGAGAAGATCCGCTACCACGGCGTGGACGTCCGGTACGGGCTGATGCCGTTCGAGGCGCTGGAACTCGGATTCTTCCTCTACAACGACGCCAGGCTGGCGCGCGCCGCGGCGAAGGTGATGCAGCAGCTCTACGCGGCGTTCATGGCCAGCGGATGCTCGCTCGCCGAGGTGAACCCGCTCGTGGTGACACCCGCGGGCGACGTCGTGGCACTCGACGGCAAGATGGTCATCGACGACAACGAGCTCGAGCGACGTCCCGACCTGGAGGCGCTCCGCGACGTGTCGAGCGAGAACCCGGCCGAAGTGGACGCGCGCAACAACAACCTCACGTTCATCAAGCTCGAAGGGAACGTTGGCTGCGTGGTGAACGGCGCCGGGCTGGCGATGGCCACGATGGACCTGGTGAAGTACTACGGCGGGGAACCGGCGAACTTCCTCGACATCGGCGGTTCGTCGAATCCCGACAAGGTCGTCAATGCGCTCCGCATCATCACGGCGGACCGCAACGTGAAGGCGATCCTGTTCAACATCTTCGGCGGGATCACGCGTACGGACGACGTGGCGAACGGCATCGTCACCGCGCTCAAGGCGAACCCGCTCAAGGTGCCGCTGGTGATCCGCCTCACCGGCACGAACGAGGAGATCGCGCTGAAGATCCTGGCCGACAACGGCCTCGAGGCGTCGGCCGACATGGACGAGGCCGTCCAGCAGGCGGTGAAGCTCGCCGCGGGAGGAAAGGCGGCGTGAGCGTCTTCATCAACAGGGACACGAAGCTGGTGGTGCAGGGCATCACCGGCCGCGACGGCTCGTTCCACGCGTCCCAGATGGTCGAGTACGGGACCCAGGTCGTGGCCGGCGTCACGCCGGGCAAGGGCGGTCAGACGTTCGACCCGGACGGCAAGGGCGCCAGGGGCGTGCCGGTGTTCAACACGGTCGAGGCAGCCGTCACGGCGACGGGCGCCAACACGTCGGTGATCTACGTGCCGCCCGCCTATGCCGCCGACGCGATCATGGAAGCGGCGTCGTCCGGCGTGAAGCTCGTGGTGTGCATCACCGAAGGCGTGCCGGTCCTCGACATGACGCGCGTGTATGCCTTCGTGAAGGAGCGGGGCGTTCGCCTCGTCGGGCCGAACTGCCCGGGCCTCATCTCGCCCGGCCAGTCGAAGGTCGGCATCATCCCGGGCCGCATCTGCGTGCCCGGGCCGGTCGGCGTGGTGAGCCGGTCGGGAACGCTGACGTACGAGATCGTCTACCAGCTCACCCGCGCCGGCATCGGGCAGACGACGTGCGTCGGCATCGGCGGCGACCCGATCAACGGCACCAACTTCATCGACTGCCTCGAGGCCTTTGAGCGCGACCCCGAGACGAAGGCCGTCGCCCTCATGGGCGAGATCGGCGGCACCGACGAGCAGGAAGCCGCGGAGTACGTCCGCACGAAGATGAAGAAGCCGGTGGTGGGTTTCATTGCCGGGCAGACCGCGCCGCCAGGCCGGCGGATGGGGCACGCCGGCGCCATCATCTCGGGGTCGGCGGGTACGGCGGCGGAGAAGATCGAGGCCTTCGAGAAGTGCGGCATTGGCGTCGCCAAGCGGCCGATCGACTTCGTCGAACTCATCAAGGCCCGCCTCACGTAGTCGCGGTCACTGTCTACTGTCTACTGTCTACTGTCTACTTATTTCATGCCTTCCAATCGTACCCTGACCATCATCAAGCCCGACGCCTTCGGCGCCGGCAAGGCGGGCAAGATCATCG
>JAYEKC010000091.1:0-4878 GCA_034716715.1 Gemmatimonadota bacterium
CCGCACGAACTGCCCGTCGTGCGTGAACACGAGCACCTGGCCGTCCATCCCGCCGGCGCCCGCGATCCACACGTTGCCCTTGGGGTCGATCGCGATGCCCGCGGGCACCTGCGGCCAGTCGTAGCCGGCGCCGGGCCCGCCCCAGGCCTTCACGAACTTGCCGGCGGCGTCGAACTCGATCACCGGCTTGGCGCTCACGCAGCACTCGCCGATGGGCGGGTTGGCGTCGCCGCCCGTCTCGGTGCGGCCCGTGAACGAGTCGATCTTGTGCACCACGAACACGTGGTCCTGCGCGTCGACGGCCACGCCCACGGCCGAGCCGAGCAGTTCGTGTTCGGGCAGCGGCCGGGGCCAGAGCATGTCCACCGTGAAGCGCGGCGCCTGCTTCGCCTGCACCGCGGACGCCGCCGACGCGGCCGGCCGCGCGGCCGACCCGCCACCGCCGCGCTGTGCGAACGCTTCGCCCGCCCCGCCCTGCACCACGAGGGCGGCCAGCGCTGCGCCAGCGAGTATCCTGCCGGTCACGTCCATTCCTGTCTCCGGTGGGGGTGCCGCCCACGGTTGCGTGGGGCACGGCGTGGGAGTGAAGTTCGAGCGACCAGAATGCGCGATTCCCTGATTCTACGGTTGGTTACGCGGCCGCGTCCAGTCGCGCTGTGCGGACTGTGCGCGCTGGCGCTGCTGCTCGCCGCCCCCACGGCCGGCACCGCCCACGAAATTCCGCCCAGCGTCACCATCCTCGCGTACCTGAAGCCCGAGGGCAACACGCTGCGCCTGGTGGCGCGCGTGCCGCTCGAGGCGCTGCGCGACATCCAGTGGCCGCTTCGCGGCCCGGGCTACCTCGAGCTCGGCCGCCTCGACTCGCTCCTCCGCGACGGTGCGCGGATCTGGGTGGCCGACAACATCCGCCTGTACGAGGGAGGCGCGGCGATCGGGCCCGCGCGGATCGCCAACGCGCGCGTTTCGCTCCAGAGCGACCGGTCGTTCGCATCGTACGCGGCCGCCGCGGCCCACTTCCGCGACGCCCCCATCCCCGCAACCACCGACCTGGCGTGGCAGCAGGCGATGGTGGACCTCGAACTCGAGTACCCGATCGCCTCGGCGCAGTCGCGGTTCTCGATCGACCCACAGCTCGCCCGCCTCGGCGTGCGCACCACCACCGTGCTCCATTTCATCGCCCCCGACGGGAACGAGCGCACGTTCACCTACCTCGGCGACCCGGGGCTGGTGCACCTCGACCCCCAGTGGTTCCAGACGGCGGGCCAGTTCGTTCGGCTCGGCTTCGAGCACATCCTCGACGGGCTCGACCACCTGCTGTTCATCATCTGCCTGGTGATCCCGTTCCGGCGGCTCCGGCCGCTGATCGTAATCGCCACGGCGTTCACGGTGGCGCACTCGATCACGATGGTCGTGTCGGCGATGGGGTACGCGCCGTCGGCGCTCTGGTTCCCGCCGCTCGTGGAGGTGCTCATCGCGGCGTCCATCGTGTATACCGCGCTCGAGAACATCGTGGGCGCGAAGATGGAGCGGCGCTGGATGATTGCCTTCGGCTTCGGCCTCGTGCACGGGTTCGGGTTCTCGTTCGCGCTGCGCGATTCCCTGCAGTTCGCGGGCAGCCACCTCGCCGTCTCGCTGGCCACCTTCAACCTCGGCGTGGAGCTTGGCCAGGTGTTCGTCCTGCTGCTGGCCGTCCCTGCGCTCAACTGGCTCTTCACGAGGATCCCGGAGCGTACGGGCACCGTTATCGCGTCGGCGCTCGTGGCTCACACGGCGTGGCACTGGATGACCGACCGGTGGACGACGTTCCGGGAGTTCCCGCTCCGGGCGCCGGCCCTGGACGCCGCGTTCGCCGCCGCCGCGCTGCGCGGCGCGCTTCTCCTGGCCGTGGCGGTCGCCATCGTCTGGGCCGGGCGGCCACTCGTCGCCCGGCTGCTCCGAACGGCCGACGCCGACGTCGCGGCACCGCCCGACGCCGACGCCCAGGGCGCGCCGGCCACCTGACGCCCGGCCCGGGCAGCGTACCGCCGTCCTGATCCGTAGATTCTCCCGGATGCCGAGCAGAATCCTCCCCCACGGGCTGCGCGTCGGTGCGGCGGCCGTCGCCCTCGCGGTCCTGGCCGGCGTTGCGCCGGCGCAGGGCGGCGGCAACACCACCAGGGTGCGTCCCGACACGGCGAAGCCGAAGCCGGCCCCCGCCGGCAGCACGCAGGTGGCCAGACCCGTGATGCCCGCCGACAATGCGCGCAAGCCGGACTCCGCTGCGACCACCGATTCCCTGACCCCCGCGTCCATCGGCGTGTTCACCGCCGACCAGGCCGCCAAGGGCAAGGACATCTACCTGACCAACTGCGTGTCGTGCCACACGCCCGCCGACCACACCGGCGGCGGATTCTGGAGCGACCTCGTGGGCAAGCGCGTCGCGAAGTTCTACAAGTACCTGCGCGAGAACATGCCGCAGGACAATGCCGGCGCCATCAGCGACGAGGACTACGCCAGCGTCGTGGCGTACATCTTCCAGCTGAACGGGCTGCCGCCCGGCGCGGCGCCGCTCTCCACCGACACGCTCAAGCTCTCCAGGATTCGCATCACCCAGCCCGACTCCACCAGGAAAGGACCGTGACCATGACGCAACGCTTCCCCCGCCGGCGGCTCTTCGTCCTTGGACTCGTCATCGCGGCCGCCGTCGCGCTCGGCACGCCCATCGCCGAGTCCATCGCCCGCCAGGGCTCCGGCCTCGTGCGCGGCAACAAGCCCGGCGAGTGGCGCTACTGGGGCGGCGACGCCTGGAGCACCCGGTACTCGTCCCTCGACCAGATCAACGGCCAGAACTTCAGCCAGCTCCAGGTGAAGTGGCAGTGGAACGCCGCCAAGGACGGCGACGACGAGTACTACCGCACCACGCCGCTCTACGCGAACGGCCGGCTGTTCACGGTTGCCACCACGCATCGCTACGCGTACGCGATCGACCCGGCCACGGGCAAGACGCTCTGGGAGTGGAACACCTTCAATGAAGGCGTGCGCTACCAGAAGGCGCCGCGGCAGTTCGCCGGCCGCGGCCTCGCCTACTGGACCGACGGCGCCGGCAACGAGCGCGTGATCGTCGCCACGCCCGGCTACCACCTCGCGTCGCTCGACGCGAAGACGGGCAAGCCCGACCCCGCGTTCGGCAAGAACGGGATCGTGGACCTGCAGGAAGGCCTCGGCTACACCCTCGTCCCGCTCGCCGTGGACGATTCGGGTCCGCTCATCATCTCCGAGGCCGCGCCGCTCCGCCGGGCGAAGCCCGGCGAGAAGTGGGACCCGGTGACGAAGACGGGCGCCGACGGCTCCGTGGGCATCGACCCCAAGGAAGGCCAGATCGCGATCAGCTCGCCCCCGATCATCGTCGGCAACGTGATCGTGGTGGGCAACTCGTCGATGCACGGCTACTACCCCATCAACCTGGTCAACATCCCCGGCCACGTGCGCGGGTTCGACATCAAGACCGGCAAGCAGCTCTGGAACTTCAACCTCGTGCCGCAGCCGGGTGAGTTCGGCGCGGAGACGTGGACGAAGGGCTCGAAGGTGGGCACGCCCGGCGTCGGCAAGGTGGACCCGTGGGCCACGTACTCGGCCGATCCCGAGCTCGGCCTCGCGTACATCCCCGTGGGCATGCCGCCCGCCGACGAGTACGGCGGCCACCGCCCCGGCGACAACCTCTTCGCCAGCAGCATTGTCGCGCTCGACGTGAAGACCGGCAAGCGGAAGTGGCACTACCAGCTCGTGCACCACGACATCTGGGACTACGACAACTCGATGGCGCCGAACCTCCTCGACGTCACCATCGACGGCAAGGTCCGGAAGATCATCGCCCAGACCACGAAGGACGGCTTCTTCTACGTGCTCGACCGCGTGACCGGCGAGCCCATCTGGCCGATTCCGGAGATGCCCGTGCTGCAGTCGGAAGTTCCCGGCGAGGTGACGTCGCGCACGCAGCCGATTCCCAGCAAGCCGCTGCCGTACTCTCAGCACGGCCTGATGGAAGCGGACCTGATCGACTACACGCCGGCCATCAAGGACTCCGCGCTCAAGATCGCGAAGCTCTGCCGGATGGGCCCGTACTTCATCCCCGCGTCGCCCGCCGACGGCAAGGGCAAGAACGGACCCAGCGAGTACAGGTGCTCGTGGTACGCGCCGGGCGCGAGCGGCGGCGTGAACATCGACGGCGGCTCGGCCGTGGACCCGGAGACGGGCATGATGTACGTCGGCAGCCAGACCGGCCTGTCCACGATCGCCGTGCAGAAGGACCCGTGCTCGTACCTCGACTATACGTCGCCGCACAACAGCTGCGGCCTCCTCGGCGCTGCCCCACCGCCGCCGGGCTACACGCCCCCGTCGGACGAAGGCGCGGGCCGCGGCGGATTCCGTCGGGTGGGCCCCGGCTCCACGATCGACGGCATCTCGATCCTGAAGCCGATGGAGTACGGCGGCATCACGGCCTACAACATGAAGACGGGTGACAAGTCGTGGTGGCAGCCCAACGGTGGCATCTACCGCGAGGCGCGGCCCAACCCGCCGGCCGGCTCGACCCTGTGGGACGGCGTGAAGCTGCCGCCCGTGCCGAACAACAGCAGCCAGCCGCAGATCATCGTCACCAAGACACTGCTCATCAACGGCCTTGGGCGCGGTGGTGGTGGCGGCGGTGGCGCTCGCGGCGCCGCGGGCGGACGCGGTGGTCGTGGCGGCGCGGCGGCCGGGCCGCAGCTCTACGCGTTCGACAAGGCCACCGGAAAACTCGCCGGCTCCGTCGCGATTCCGGCGCTCAACACCGCCGTGCCGATGACGTTCATGCACCAGGGCAAGCAGTACATCGTGTACGCCGAGGGCGGCGGCGGTTCG
>JAYEKC010000092.1:0-4874 GCA_034716715.1 Gemmatimonadota bacterium
CCACGTGCCGCCCCAACCGCCACGCCGAACATCACGAAGACGCCGCGGCGCGAGGACACGAAAGCCGCGCCGAAGGCCGGCGGGGGGGCGGAGGGCGGGACCGGCGCCGACGTGGCGAATGTCAACACGGCCGGCATCGAATTCCCGTTTCCCGGGTACCTCAGGAACATCGTCCGGCAGATCGCGCTGCTCTTCGAGGCTCCGCGGGGTGCGTCGTCGCTGCGGGCCGAGGTGACGTTCCTCATTCACCGCGACGGCAACGTCACGGCGATCCGGCTCATCACGCCGAGCGGGTCGTACACGTTCGACCAGAGCTGCATCGCGGCGGTCGAAGCGGCGGCGCGGTCGGGCCGGTTTGGGCCGCTTCCCGAGGGGTTCAACGACGACGTGCTTCCAGTGATCTTCAGCTTCGACCCGCGCACCCTCCGATGAACGCTACGCACCAGACATCGCCCTCGATCGCCAGTCGCCGTGCGCCGTGGCCCGTGCCTCCCGTTTCGCGCGCGTCGCGGGGCCGCGCCGTGCGGCTCGTGGCCGTGCTGGCGGCGCTCGCTGCTCTCGCGGCACCCGCCGCGGCACAGGATACGCTCCCGCCCGGCGTCCGGATCGGCCTCGCCTACGACCGGAATGGCAAGCCGGCCGTTGCGCTGACGCCCGTCACCGGCCCGAACGCGGATTCCGTGCTCGCGATTCTGGCCCGCGACCTCGACTTCAGCGACCGGCTCACCGTGATCCGGCAGGACAGCGGCGACGCGCCCACGGGCGCGCTGAACTACGACCTGTACGCCAAGCTCAACGCCGTGGCGGTGGTGCAGGCGTCCGTCACGCCCTCGGGTGCCCTGCACGTTGCCGTACACGAGGTGGCCGGCAAGCGCGTGGCCCTCGTCATGGACATGCCGCTGCCCGCGCCCGCGCTCTCGCGCGACTGGCGCCACGTGGTGCACGTCGCGTCGGATTCGGTGGAATGGTCGGTGCTGGGGCGCTCGGGGATCGCGAGTACGCGGATCGCGTACGCCGCGCAGTACGGGGGACCGGTCACGGTGGTGGACTCCGACGGCGAGGGGGCCTGGGCCCTGCCGGGGTCCACGGAATGCCTGTCGCCCGCCTGGGACCCGACCGGGACGCGGCTCGCGTGCAATGCGCTCCCCAACGGGAACGTCCCGTCGCGCATCGTGGTGCGGGATCTCGTCACGGGCCGCACCTGGACGACGCGAGTGCCCGGCAACAACCAGACGGCCGTGTTCTCGCCGGACGGCCGCTACCTCGTGTTCTCCGCGGGGACCGAGGCGCAGGACCTCTATGCGGTGCCCGTCTTCTCGGACTCCACCCCACGTCGGCTCACGTCGCGGCGCGGGAGCGTGAACGTGAGCCCGGATTTCAGTCCCGACGGCCGGAAGATCGTGTTCACGTCGAGCATCCTCGGGCACCCGGAAGTGTATATTATGGACGCGGACGGGTCGAGCGCCGATCTCCTTACCAGCAGCGGGTTTGGCGACGACCTGTATCGGTCGGACCCGGCGTTCTCGCCGGATGGGCGGCGGGTGGCCTTCCAATCGAGAATCAAGGGAACCTTCCAGGTGATGGCAATCTCGGTGACCGACAAGTCAACGGTCCAGCTCACGAGTGAAGGGGCGAACGAGTCCCCGAGCTGGGCGCCGGACGGGCGGCACATCGTGTTCGTCAGCACCCGCACGGGCAGACGCGAACTCTGGGTGATGGACACCGAGAGTTCCCGGGCCCGGCAGCTCACTCACGGGGGCCGCGCGCAGAATCCGGCGTGGTCGCCACGACTCAGTGTTCCTCGACAGCCCTGAGGGGCCCCCAAACGTACCAGGAGGCAAGACAATGAACAGGTTCCGGATCGCCGGACTGATCGTGCTCACCGCAGTTATCGCTGCATGCTCGAAGAAGCCGCCGCCGGCGCCTCCACCGGCTCCGGAACCCCCTCGGGTCAACCAGGACTCGATTGATCGCGCCAACAAGGCCCGCGCCGACTCGATCGCGGCCGCCGAGGCCGCCCGCCGTCGCGCCGAAGAGGCCGCCCGCGCCGCCGAGGAGGCCCGTCGCCTCGAGGCCGCCCGCGCCGCCGCGCGCAACACGCTGATGGCCAAGGTGTACTTCGACTACGACAAGGACGAGATCCGGCCCGACCAGCAGGCGACGCTCGACGCCAAGGTTCCCATCTTGAATGCCAACGCCGACATGCGGATTCGCATCGAGGGCAACACCGACGATCGCGGATCGGATGAGTACAACCTCGCGCTCGGCCAGCGCCGTGCGGCGAGCGTGCAGCGGTACCTCGTGGCGCGCGGGGTTGCCGCGGGGCGGATGGACATCGTGAGCTACGGGGAGCAGCGCCCGGTGGCGCAAGGCGAGAACGAGGAGGCGTGGCAGCAGAACCGCCGCGCCGAGTTCGTGATCGTCTCGGGCGGCAACCCGCTCAAGGTTCCGTGAGCCACGGACTTCGCCTGGTGAAGTTCCTGCCGGTCGCGCTCCTCGCGGCCGGCGGGTGCCTTGCCACGCGCAGCGACGTGGAGAAACTGCAGTTGAGCGTGAACGCGAAGTTCGACACGGCTCGCGCGCAGCAGGCCCGGGCCGACTCGGTCAACCGCGCCCTGCTGCGTGAAGCCACGCAGCAGCTGGGCCAGCAGTTCGCCCGGTCGTTTGCCGCCGTGAGCGACTCGGTGCGGCAGGTCGCCGCGGGCGTGTCGCGGATCGAACGCGTGCAAGGGGACATGACGCTGTCGATGCACGACTTCCGCACGCAGCTCGTTGCCGTGCAGGAGGGCATTGGCGTGAGCCAGAAACGCATCGCCGACCTCCGGACCAGCGTCGAAGCCGCCGCGGCCACTCCGGTGGTGCCGCCGCCCACGGGCCCGGCCCCTGCCGGCGCGACGGGGCGGGGCGGCGCAGCGGCGCCTGGGGTTCCGGCGGCGCCGCCTGCGGCGGTCCTCTGGGAGTCGGGCAACGCGTCGCTCACGAAGGGCGCAACGGGCGCCGCCCGCGAGAGTTTCCAGACCCTGGTGAACAACTACCCGTCGTACGAGCGCACGCCGGAGGCGCAGATGTACATCGCCGACGCATACGCGCAGGAGGGGAACAAGCCGGCGGCGGATTCCGTATACGCGCTCGTGGTGACGACGTACCCGACTGCCGCGGAGGTTGCCGCCCGGTCGCTGTTCAAGCGGGCGAAGCTCGCGGCGGAGGCGGGGAGCCCGGACCGGGCACGTGCGCTGTACCAGCAAATCATCGACAAGTACCCGCGCTCCACGCTGCGTGAGCTCGCGGACGTCGAACTGAAGAGCCTCCGGCAGCCGTAGGCCGCCGCGCGGCGCAGGACCCCGTGCCACTCGACCAGCCCAATTCCGCCGGCGAAATGCCGTTCCTCGACCACCTCGAGGAACTGCGGTGGCGCATCGTCAAGGCGCTCGTCGCCGTGATGGGGGCGTTCTTCGTATCGATGCTGGTCTGCACGAACTATGACGTCATCGCCCTGATGGTGAGCCCCATCACGCCGTACCTGCACGGCAAGAACCTCATCGTCACGCATCCGGTCGAGAAGTTCACCATCCTGCTCAAGATCGCCACGGGGTTCGCGCTCGTGATCGCGAGTCCCGCCGTGGCCTACCAGGTGTGGGCGTTCCTCTCGCCCGCGCTCACCGCGAAGGAGCGGCGGGTCATCATCCCCGTGCTGATCTTCGCGGCCGTGCTGTTCCTCGCCGGCGTGGCCATGTCGGTGTTCGTCTTCGTGCCCGTCACGATGGGCCTGATGGACAACATCAAGACGGCCGCCATTGAGCCGTTCTACTCCGCGGGCGAGTACTTCGGCTTCCTGTTCTCGGTGTCGCTCGCCTTTGGCGTGATGTTCGAGCTGCCGATCCTGATCCTCGCCCTGACGGCGCTCGGGCTGGTGACGCCGTCGTTCCTCGCCAAGTACCGGCGGCACGCCTTCGTCGTGCTGCTGGTGGTGTGCGAGATCATCACGCCCGGCGACTTCATCATCTCCACGCTGATGCTCTTCATCCCGGTGTACGGCCTCTACGAGCTGAGCATCCTCGCGTCGTGGGTGGTGCACCGCGCCCGCCGGCGGCGGGAGGCGGCGGCGGAGGCGATCGGGGCCGGGGCGGGGGCGTGACCGGCCGCGGCGCCCGGCCCCGGCTCGTGGCGCTCGCGCTGGTCCTGGGCGCAGCGCTCACGGCGCCCGCGGCGCCCGCGGCGGCGCAGGTGGTGCCGAACCGCCCCCGGCCGGTGCAGCAGGGCGGCGAGCGGCGCGACTCCGCCGCCACCGACTCGGCGCGGGTGAAGGTCCCCACGGTCAACTGGGCGCCCCTCGACAGCGTCGGCCTCGACCTCATGCGGAAGCCGGGGATGACGGCGGTGCGATACCAGGGCGCCGCCGTGGAGTTCCGCGCCGGGGACGGCGTGATCAAGCTGGTCGGCACGCCGGGCGCCCGCGCCATCGTCGAGCAGGAGCCGACGTCGCTCATCGCCGACACGATCGAGTACGCGCAGAAGACCGACAGCATCCGGGCGCGCGGCGACACGATCGTGATGCACGACCCCGGCCGCGGCGACGACGTGGTGGCCCTCGGGCGCCTCACCTACGACCTCGTGCGGCGCCGCGGCAGCGCGTCGGACGTCTCGACCGCGACGCGGACGACCGAGACGTGGCTGGTGGAGGCGCACCGCGCGGCCTTCGCCGTGGCCGACTCCGCCGCGGGTCGGTCGAACGTGTTCTACGGCGCCAACGGCATGATCACGTCGTGCACGGACTCCCTGCCGCACTATGACTTCGCCGCGCGAGAGGTAAAGCGCGTCGGCAACAACCTGCTCGTGGCCCGCAACGTCATCATGTATGTGCAGGGCGTGCCGGT
>JAYEKC010000093.1:0-4864 GCA_034716715.1 Gemmatimonadota bacterium
CCGCAGGGCGACCTCGTGGGCTCCGTGGTGCACGAGAAGTTCCACGTGATCAAGAAGCTCGGCGAGGGCGGCATGGGCGCCGTGTACCTCGCCGAGCACGTGAAGATGGGCCGGAAGGTGGCGCTGAAGGTGATGAATCCCGGGATGCACCAGGATCCCGACGCCATCGCGCGGTTCAACCGCGAGGCCAAGAACGCGAGCCAGCTCAACCACCCCAACGTCTGCGGCATCTACGACTTCGGCGAGACGCCCGAGGGGATGATCTACCTCGCAATGGAGTTCATCGAGGGGTCGAGCCTCACGAGCGTCATCGAGAAGGGCGGCGGGCTCACGCCGGCGCGCGCGGCGAGCATCATCCACCAGGCGGCCGACGCGCTGCAGGTGGCGCACGACTACGGCATCGTGCACCGCGACCTGAAGCCCGACAACATCATGATCGCCAAGGCCCGCGACGGCGGCGACATGGTGAAGGTGGTGGACTTCGGCATCGCGAAGGCCAGCTCGAGTGACGCGCAAAAGGTGACCAAGACGGGGCTCGTGGTGGGCACGCCCGAGTACATGAGCCCGGAGCAGCTCGCCGGCGACAAGCTCGACGGCCGCAGCGACATCTACTCCCTCGGCCTCGTGGCCTTCAACTGCCTCACGGGCCAGCTGCCGTTCCCGAGCAACAGCGCGCAGGAAGCGATGATCATGCGGCTCACCGACCAGCCCAGGACGCTGGCCGAGATGAAGCCCGACGTCGCATGGCCCGAGCAGCGGCAGGCGGTGATGGACCGCGCGCTCGCGCGCGACGCCGCCGAGCGCTACCAGAGCGCGGCCGAGTTCGGGCGCGACATCGCCCGCGCGGTGGAGAACATGCCGCAGGCGATCGCGGCGGAGGCGGGCACGCAGGTGATTGGCGCCGGGGCGGTGGCCGCCGCGGCGGCGGCCAAGACAGCCGCGGTGCCGAAGACGCGCGTGGCGACGCCCTCGGACCGCGGCGCGGCGGCGGCCCCCGCGGCCGCGCCCGTCGTCGAGGCGAAGAAGGGCGGGCTGCCCGTGGCGGCGATCGCGGCAGCAGCGGTGGTGATCATTGGAGGCGGCGGCTACTTCGCGATGAAGAGCGGCGTGTTCGGCGGCGGCGCCGCAAAGCCCGACAGCACATCGATCGCGACCAATCCCCCCGTGCAGTCCGGGGGCGGCGGAACGACAACGCCCGCGGGCGGCGGTGGCGTGCAGCAGCAGCCTGCGGGCAAAGCGGGAGGCGTACAGAACCTGAACACCCCGACGAAGGGGAATCCCGTCGTGGATCCGGGCCGTAGTGGCGGAAGTGGCGCTCCGGTGGGCGGTTCGACCGGCGGTGGCACCACAGACATCCAGGACAAGATCTCCGCGTGGATGCAGTGGACGGACGTCAACAAGGCGGACGAGGCGAATGCCAATCGCGCCATCCGCGACATCAATGCCACGCTTCCCTCGCTCACGGGCACGCCCAAGGTGCGGGCGTACCTCTACCTGGGCACGGCGTACATGATCGTCGGGAGGCAGGACGATGCGTGCGCGGCGTGGCTGAAGGGCCGGGCGGAGTCCGGAGGCAAGGAGGCCTCCATCGAGAACATGATCTCCGGAGTCGGGTGCAAGTGACCTGCATCACTTCCGATTCGCAGCGCAGCGAATAGCTACTCGCCGGGCCCCGACCCTACCGTCATATTTCGGTACCCTGCCTCCCAACTGGCCAGCTTTTCAAACCAAATCCTCGTCGTGACTGACCACGTGGCCCCCGGTGGCACAATCATCGTGCATGTCTTCGGACGCACGGACGTTGGCCGGACCCGGGAGCACAACGAGGATTGCTTCATTGTCGCCGACCTGACGACGATGAACGCCACGCTGCAGCCGGAGGTGCGCGAGCACCAGCCGGGGGAGCGCGGATCGCTTTTCATGGTGGCCGACGGCATGGGCGGCGCCGCCGCCGGCGAGATTGCGAGCGCGATGGCCACCGAGGTGGTGCTGGAGGAGCTCGAGCACCGCTGGCGCCGCGCGAAGGACGCGAACCCCGAGACGTTCGCCCGCGCGCTGAAGGCGGCCGCCGAGACGGCCAACACGCGCATCCACAAGTACGCGGTGGAGCACCCCGAGAACCGCGGGATGGGCACCACGGCCACCATCGCCGGCATGCTCGGCGACACGCTCTACCTCGCGCAGGTGGGCGACAGCCGCGGCTACCTCATTCGCGGCGGCGTGGCGCGCCAGATCACGAAGGACCAGTCGCTGATGCAGAAGCTCATCGAGGCGGGCGAGATGACCGCCGAGGAAGCCGAGGTGAGCGAGCGCCGCAACATCATCCTCCAGGCGCTGGGGCCGGAGCCGATCGTGAAGGTGGACCTCACCACGCAGCAGGTCCGGCGCGGCGATACCCTCATCCTCTGCAGCGACGGCCTCAGCGGGCAGATGCGCGCCACCGACATCGCCCGCGTGGTGCGCGAGAACCCGGACCTCGTCGAGACGTGCAAGAAGCTGATCGACCTGGCGAACGAGAACGGCGGGCCGGACAACATCACGGTCATCGCCGCCCGGTTCGAGGGCGACGGCCTCGCTCCCGCGGGCGACGGCGAGGAACCGGGCCACAAGGCGTACGCGGGCGAGAGTGAGGCCCGCGCGACGGTGCCGGTGAACGCCTCGACCATCGAGGAGTTCGCGCCGGACGACCGCACGGTCTCGCCCGACGACATCACCGACGAGGTCGCGGCCATTCCCGTGGTTGAGCCGCGGACATCGGACGGGATCTCGGGCGCGGGCGAGAAGCGGAACACGCCGCCGGCGGTAGCCGGCGCGGCTGGGCCCGGCCCGACGGCGCGGGCGCCAGATGCGAAATCGCCCGCACCCGCGCAGCGCATCCCGGCGGGCGTGCTGCGCGCCATCTTCGGGTTCGCCGCGATCCTGCTCGCGCTCTACCTCGCGCTGGTGACGTTCCGGAAGGGATGATGGCGGTCGAGTTCCGCATCCGGAGCGGCGCGCGCGCCGGCCAGCGCGAGGCGTTCGACCAGGCGCTCATCACCATCGGACGGCACCCGCAGAACGACCTCCGGTTCGACGTCGAGAAGGATGCCGACGTTTCGTCGCGGCACGCCGAGGTGCGCGTGGCCGGTGACACGGTGACGCTGCGCGACCTGGGCAGCACCAACGGCACGTTCGTCAACGGGCACCGGCTCGCGGGCGACCATTTCCTCGCCGACGGTGACGTGATCGCGTTCGGCGCGGAGGGCCCGCAGGTGACGTTCTCCAAGGCGGGCGCCGGCGCGCCCCGCCGCGACACCACCGTGCGCATTGCCGAGGCGGTGGAGGCGCAGACGGGCCGGCTCCGCCTGATGATCGCCGCGCTCGCCGTGCTCGTCGTGGGTGGCGTCGGCCTCGCCTACTGGGCGGGGAACCGGGGCTCGGCCGAGGCGCGCGACGAGATCGCGAAACTGCTGCAACGGAACGACTCGCTGTCGCGCCTCGTGGACCGCACGGTGGCGCAGCTCAGCGGGAACACGGCGGGCGTGGACTCGGCGCTCGTGGCCGCGCGGCGCGAGGCGGAGGAACTCCGTCGCCGGCTCCGGGCGGCGGCAAGCGGCGGCAACGCGTCGGAGATCGCCGCGCTCTCGTCCGACCTCCAGGCGTCGAACGAGCGGCAGCGGGCGCTCGTCGGGGCGGCGCAGGTGGACTGGGAAGGCGTAAGCGCGCGGAACTCGCCCGCCATGGTGTTCGTCGTCGTGCAGACGGAGGACGGGCGCAACTCGAGCGGCACGGGATTCAACGTGAGCCCGTCGGGCCTGATCGTCACCAACCGGCATGTGGTGCGCGACGACAAGGGCCGGCCCGCGAAGATGGTGGTGGTGAAGTTCGACAACGCGCCGGCCGACGCGAAGTTCAAGCTGGTGCGGGTGGTGAAGGTGAGCGAGACGGACGAGCTGGCGTGGCTGAAGCTCGACGGCGGCGGGCCGTACCCCGCGGTGCAGGGCGTCGCGCGGGCGCCGGGCACGCGCCCCGGCGCGCCGGTCGCGCTGCTCGGCTACCCGCTCGGCACCGGCACGGCCGGCATGGATGGCGACATCAACCACCTGCGGCCGGTGAGCAGCCTCACCGTGGGCACCGCGAGCAAGGTGCTTGGCGACACGCTGCAACTCGACGTGTACGCCGCGCAGGGTTCGAGCGGCAGCCCGGTGTTCAACGCGCAGGGCGTGGTGGTGGGCGTGCTGTTCGGCTCGCCCACCGAGAGCAACGGCCGCATCATCTACGCGGTGCCGAGCTCGAAGCTCGCGGCGCAGATGCCGCCCGAGGGCGCGGCGATCGTCCGCTAGTCAGCGGGTGGTGACGATGGCGCGCGCCGCCGCCTCGAGCATCGGGCGGGAGGCTTCCCACGCGCAGAGCACCGCGGCCTCCGGCGCCAGGCGACCCGCCACCGCCGCCGCGCCCCGCGGGTGGCAGCACGCCACCACCACCACGTCGCGCCCGGCGGCCACGCCGCTCCGCGCGAGCGCGTGCACCCGCGCGGCCTCCTCCGCATTCACGTCGCCGATGGCGTGGGCGGCGGGCACGAGCACGATCGCAAGCGGCCCGCGCTCGCCGCGCGCCGGCTCCTCCGACTCGACCACCGACACGTGCACCGACCGGAACACGCCGGTGAAGGCGCTTGCGTCGGGCGCCGTGGACGCGACGTCCGGCGCGACGAGTCCGCCGGCCGCAGGCGGCGGCGGTGGCGCGGCGGGACCGGTGACGATCACCTCGATCGTCGCGCCGACGCGCGGCTTGCCGCCCCGCACGTAGTACGCCGCGCGGTCGGCCAGCTGGCGGGTCCAGAGCAGGTCGTCCATGGACGGCTCGCGCGCCGCGGACGGCCGCG
>JAYEKC010000094.1:0-4851 GCA_034716715.1 Gemmatimonadota bacterium
GGCGGCTGGCGCCGCAGTGCCGGGGTCGGCCTGGTCACGATGTACGATTTCCTCAGGCTCGACGTTGCGAGAGGACTGGACACGGCCGGCCGGTGGGAAGTGCGGCTTGACTTCAGTCGGTCACTATGGCCTATCTTGTAGCGGCGCCTTGACTTGCCCATCCGTCGGTAGCGTCCCGCGAATCGAAATTCTCCCCTCAGCGTGCCACGCCGCACCTATTGTACGCGTTAGTATTAGGCACGCGACCCCTGATCGAACGTCGTCCCTCCTTCCGACTCCATGGGCACCTCAGCCAAGCCTGCACGAGACGAGTGGATCCTGCCGACGCTCGAGGGCCTGATCAGCCCCGAGCACGTTGCGCAGCTCCGCACGACCCGTGAGGACAGCTACTGGGAGGCCGCGGTCCGGCAGAACCTGGTAAGCGACGAGGCCGTGCTGCAGGCGCTGTCGAAGCGCTTCCGCATGAAGGTGGCGAACATCTCGCAGGTGTCGCAGCAGGCCCGGGAGCTCGTGCCGGAGCAGCTGGTCCGGAAGTACCGCGTCCTGCCGCTGGCGATCTCCGATTCGGTGCTCGACATCGCGACGGCCGACCCGCACGACCTCGATTGCGAGCGGACGCTGGCCTTTGCGCTCGGCCGCACCGTGCGCATGTCGCTGGCCTCGCCCACGCAGATCCTGGCGCGACTCGACGAGGTGTACCGGCCGGAGAACGTGATCGAGAAGCTCCTCGAGAACGTCGCCGGTGACTACGACATCGAGGCGGTTGACGAGACTGTTGACGAAGCCGATCTCGAGCTTGGCGCGAACCGCGCGACGGAGCGGCCCGTCATCCAGCTCGTGGACCGCATCGTGGCGGAAGGCATCCAGTCGCGCGCATCCGACATCCACCTCGAGCCCGAGGAGGCCGGGGTGGCCGTGCGGTACCGGATCGACGGCGTGCTGCGCCAGGTCATGGTCCTGCCGCGGGCCGCCGGCGTGCCGCTCGTCTCGCGCGTAAAGATCATGGCGCAGCTCGACATCGCCGACCGGCTGCGTCCGCAGGACGGCCGCGCCCGCGTCGCGGTGCAGGGCAGCCGGGTGGACCTGCGCGTCTCGACGCTCCCGGCGTCGCAGGGCGAGAAGGTCGTGATCCGCATCCTGGACCAGCGCTCCACGGTCCTTTCGCTCGACAACCTGGGGCTGAACCAGGACGAGCTCGAGCGCATCAAGACGCTGCTGGACGTCCGCGAGGGCATCATCCTCGTCACGGGGCCGACGGGGTCGGGCAAGACCACGACCCTCTATTCGATGCTCCGCTCCATCCAGCAGCGCGGCGTGAACATCGTGACGGTCGAGGATCCCGTCGAGTACCGCCTGCAGGGCATCGTGCAGGTGCAGGTAAACGAGAAGGCAGGACTGACGTTCCCCGCCGCGCTGCGGTCGATCCTCCGGCAGGACCCCGACGTGATCCTCGTGGGCGAGATCCGCGACAAGGAGACGGCGTCGATCACGGTGCAGGCGTCGCTGACCGGCCACCTGGTCCTCTCGACGCTGCATACCATCGACGCCGCCAGCTCGGTGACGCGCCTCGTGGACATTGGCGTCGAGACGTACAAGATCGCCGCCGCGCTGAAGGGCGTGCTGGCCCAGCGCCTGGTGCGGCGGCTGTGCCCGCACTGCCGCGAGCTGCAGGTGGGCGCCGTGCCTGAGCGGCTCCGGCGCTGGTTCCCCCAGGGCGTGACGCTCTACCGCGCCGTCGGCTGTTCCGAGTGCTCGCAAACCGGCTACCGCGGCCGCCTGGCACTGACCGAAGTGCTGGTGATGACGCCCGAGCTCGAGCGGCGCATTGCGACGAACGAGGCGGCTGACCGCCTGACCGACGCGGCAAAGGAAGGAGGAATGCGCGGCCTGTGGGAGTCGGGCGTCCAGCACGTGCGCAATGGCGTGACGAGCGTGGACGAGATCGTGCGCGTGATCGAGATCCCGACGGACCCGTCCGAGCGCGCGTCCACCGCGGTGCCGCGCCCCAAGCTGCCGGATGCGCCGGGCGCCGAGGGTGACGCCGGATCCGCGCGCGACAGCAAGGCGATGGGAGCGCCCGCCGCGCCGGTGCGCGAGGCCCCGCGGGCGGGCGCCGTGGTGACGCCCTCGGGCGGCGTGCGCACGCTGCATTCCGCGCCACCGGCGTTCGAGGGCGGCACGTTCGAACTCCTCGACGACGGGGCGTCCGTCTCCGGCCAGTCGAAGAAGGTGCTGCTCGTGGAGGACGAGGACGCGCTCCGCCGGGTGATGAAGGACCTCCTCGAACGCGAGGGCTTCAACGTGTTCGAGGCGGCCGACGGCGTGGTGGCGCTCGACGAGATCGACCGCTCGGCGCCGGACATCGTCGTGCTCGACCTCAACCTGCCCAGGCTCGACGGCTACGGCGTGCTCAGCCACCTGCGCTCGCGTCCGGCCACCGCGAACCTCCCCGTGATCGTGCTCACGGCCAAGGGCGACGAGGACAGCGAAGTGCGCGTGTTCGAATACGGGGCGAGCGACTACCTCACCAAGCCGTTCCGGCCCCGGGCCCTGTCGGCGCGCCTGCACTCGCTGCTCGCGCGCGGGCGCGACTGACCGCCGCGCCCGCCAGTCCCGCCACGCCGTGACCCGCATCATCCCCGGCGTCGTGGACGTCGCCGTTGTTCGGCGCGTGGGCCGCGGCTGGCGCGTGCTCACGCTGGAACGCGCCCCGGGGACGCGCAGCACCGGGGCCTGGGAGATCGTCCACGGATCGGTGGAGCCCGGCGAAACACCGGTGCAGGCGGCCGTTCGCGAGTTGCGCGAGGAAACCGGCCTCGCCTCGCGCCGTCTCTACAGCATCACCGTCAACCCGTTCTACCTGCCCCGCCACGACACGGTGCAGCTCGCCGTGGCATTCGCCGCCGTGGTGGACACCGCGCGGTTCCAGCTGGGCGCCGAGCACACCCGCGGCCGCTGGGAGACCTTCGCAGCGGCGCGCCGGCGCCTGGCGTGGCCGCGCACCCACGAGCTGTTGCGCCACATCGCGTGGATCCTCCGCAGCGGGGATGCGGGGGCGGTGGAGGACGTGCTGGGCATCGGGCTGAACGACAAGGGCGAGTGAGCGGCTCAGCCTCACTCGCCCTTGTCCTTGATGTTGGCGGTTCGCGCCGCCTCCCAGCTCTCCACCGGCGCGTTGGGCTTCACCCGCACGCTCTTGGCCGGGATCCCGACGTTCACGTGGTAGGGTCGCACGTCCTTCGTCGCCACGGCCACGGCCCCCACCATGCCCTGGGTGCCCACCCGCACCCCGGCCAGCACCGTCGCGTGGTACGTGATGCGCACGCCGTCCTCGAGGATCGTCGGCGCGTTGGTCACGTCGGCCTGGTCCACGATGCTGTGCGTGTGGCTGTAGATGTTGGCGTAGTCGCTGATGGACACCTTGTTGCCCAGCACGATCCCGCCCCGGTCGTCGAGCAGCACGTGCCGGTGCACCACCACGTCGTCGCCGCACTCGACGTTGTAGCCGAACGAGAACTCGACGTGCTGGAACGCCTTGAACCGCTCGCCGCACCGCTTGAAGATCCGGGGCGCGAGCAGGCGGCGCAGCCGCACGCCCAGGTCCACGTTCTGCCCGCCAACGGGCAGGCGGTCGAACGAGTACCAGAGCCAGAGGAACGGCTTCACCGCCTGGAACTTCGCGTCGTCGCACTCGGCGTAGTACTCGGGCTCGAGCGTGACGTTGCGCGGGTCGAGGCCCGCCAACGCGAGGCGGGTGCCGATCGGCAATCGCGTGTCCTCCACCGCCTCGGCCCAGTGGGCCGCGTACTGCGGGAAGGCCAGGTCGCAGAGCGTCCCGCGGCAGAACTCCGCACGGTCGAGCCTCGGGTCGGCGAGCGACGCCTCGATGCGCTCCAGCCACGCGTCGGCCAGCGAACCCAGCGGGGCAGCGGGCAGCTTGCGAAGTGGTTTCAGGGCCATGGGTGCGGCTCCTCGATGGACGGAGGCTTGCGGGCGGCGGCGGCGCGCGACCATATCGCCGCGCGCTCCCGGTCGAGGCGCTGGAGCACGACGTCGGACCACGCCGACGACTGCTGCGCGCCGAGCGTGACGGTCAGCGGCTGGTCGAGCGCGATCGCCGGGTCGAACACGAATACCGCGTCCATCGCCCGCCCGCGCGCGAGCCGGCCATCGTCGTACCCGGGCACCAACGGCAGCACGTCGAGCGGCCGGAAGTCGCGGCCGGCGCTCCGCACCTGCATGCCGCGCGGGTCGTACCGTGCCTCGCCCTGCTGCAGGTTGAAGAACTGGATGTGCCACGCCTGCACGGCAGGCAGGCCGAGACGGGCCGCGATGCGCGCCAATTGCGGCGCGACGCGTTCGCGCAGTGCATGCAGTGACTGGTACGAGTCGGGCGCCAGCGTGCGGATCACGTCCTCGGCGAGCGGCGTCGCGCGGATCGTGAGCCCGTTGTCCGCGACCTCGATGGCGATGTCGTCGCGCCGGAGGGAGCCAAAGCCCGCCGGGACCAGCCCGCGCGCGGCCCCGACCCCGGTGTCCGTGGCCGGGCGCTGCGCGCCTGCCTCGGCCGGCGCCAGCGCCTGGGCCAGCGCCTGGGCCAGCGCCTGGGTCAAGGCGAATGCCGCGGCGAGCGCCACAGCGGACGCCCGCGCAGTTCCCGGGTGGAGGCGGGGCGCGCCTCGGACCGGTCCGTGACGGCCTACCGCCACGGGGGCGCCTCCAGGAGGTCCACCATCGCCCGTGCCAGGTCGTCGCGTCCGGACCCGTCTTGTGCGCTCGTCGCCACGACTTGATCCTCGCCGAGGCCGAGGTCGCGCGCAAGCGCCGCGCTCCGCGCGGCGCGCTGGCGCG
>JAYEKC010000095.1:0-4850 GCA_034716715.1 Gemmatimonadota bacterium
CCCGTGGGAGCGGCAGGATCCGGTGTGGACGCTCGTGGCGTTCCGGCTCTCGCGGTACCTGCTCGACCTCGCCCGCGCGGACCTGCGCGGCGTGGCCCACCGCGTGCCGCTCCGCACGCGGGACCAGCTGCTGCGGTGCGTGGCGTCCATCGGCGCGAACATCGGCGAGGGCTACGCGCGGCCCGGCAACGCGGAGCGCGCGCGATTCTACGCGTACGCGCTCGGCTCGGCGCGCGAGGCGTCGGTGTGGTACCGCGCGGTGGGTGACGCACTCCCCGGCGAAGTGGTGGAGCAGCGGGTGGAGGTGCTGGCGCGGATCCGCCGGCTGCTCCTGGGATTGATGAAGGCGGCGCGGGGGCGGCGATGGTAAAACAAGGGCGAGTTTGGAGTTGGCGGTGGGCGGTGGGCACTACATTGCCCCCACCCCCGTCGTTGCATCTCCCGCCCTTCCCGCACTTCCCGCCCCTCCCCTCCCCGCTCCCCGCTCCCCGTCGTTCCCGCTCAGCCCTTGAGCAACCCCGCGCCCTCGCGCTCCAGGAACTTCGTGTGGAAGTCGCCCTTCACGAAGTTCGGGTCGTCCATCACGCGGCGCAGGAAGGGGATCGTCGTCGAAACGCCCTGCACGATAAACGTGTCGAGGGCGAGCCGCATCTTGGCCAGCGCTTCCGTGCGGTCGCGGCCGTGGACGATGAGCTTGGCGATCATCGAGTCGTAGTACGGCGGCACCGTGTAGCCCGCGTAGGCGTGCGTGTCGACGCGAACGCCGTTGCCCCCGGGGGGATGGAACACCTCGAGGCGGCCCGGCGAGGGCTGGAAGTTCCGCGCCGGATCCTCGGCGTTGATGCGGCACTCCATCACGTGGCCGTTGAGCGGCGGCGTCTCGAGCACGCGCAGCGGCTCGCCGGCGGCCACGCGGATCTGCTCCTTAACGAGATCCACGCCGGTGAGCATCTCGGTGACCGGGTGCTCCACCTGGATGCGCGTGTTCATCTCCATGAAGAAGAACGACCCGTCGTGGTCGAGGAGCATCTCGATGGTGCCCGCGCCCACGTAGTTGATGGCCTTGGCGCCGCGCACGGCGGCCTCGCCCATCTTCTCGCGCAGCGCCGGCGTCATGGCCGGGCTCGGCGCCTCCTCGATGAGCTTCTGGTGCCGCCGCTGGATGGAGCAGTCGCGCTCGCCGAGGTGGATCACGTTGCCGTGCTGGTCACCGAGGATCTGGAACTCGATGTGGCGCGGCCGGTCGAGGTACTTCTCGACGTAGACGTCGGCGTTGTTGAACGCGGCGAGGGCCTCGGACCGCGCGGTGGAGAACGCCTTCGCGAACTCGGCCGCGTCGCGGGCCACGCGCATGCCCTTGCCGCCGCCGCCGGCGGCGGCCTTGATGATCACGGGGAAGCCGGCTTCGTTGGCGAACTCGAGGGCTTCCTCCACGTCCTCCACCGGCCCCGGCGTGCCCGGCACCACCGGCACGCCAGTGTCGATCATGGTGCGCCGCGCCGTGGCCTTGTCGCCCATCAGGCGGATCTGCGTGGGCGTGGGGCCGATGAACGTGATCTTCGACTTGGCGCAGATCTCGGCGAACTCGGCGTTCTCGGCGAGGAACCCGTACCCCGGGTGGATCGCGTCGGCGCCGGTGATTTCCGCCGCGGCGATGAGGCGCGGAATCTTGAGGTAGCTCTCGCGCGAGGGCGGCGGGCCAAGGCAGACGTCGTCGTCGGCAAACCGCACGTGGAGCGACTCGCGGTCGGCCTCGGAGTACACCGCGACGGTCTCGATGCCAAGCTCGCGCGCCGCGCGAATCACGCGGAGGGCGATCTCACCTCGGTTGGCAATCAGGATCTTCTTGAACACCGGGGACCGGGGTATGGGGGAGCGGGGCAAACGGGAGGGAACAGGCGGGAAGGACCGGAACGGCGGGAGATGCTGCTGCGGGTGGCGGACACGGACCGGAGTACCCTGGCCCGCCGTTGCCTCGCCCCGGTCTCCCGCTCCCCGCCACCCCCTTGCCGCACCTTATCGCACTTCCTGCTGCACGTGGTCGAACGTCGTGTCGCTCGTGCCGGCGATGCCCTGCACGCGCAGCGCGAACTCGCTCGGGCTCGTCGCGTAGAAGAGCGCGCTCTCGTACGAGATCACGCCCTTCGAGTACCAGTTCATCAGCGACTGGTCGAAGCTCTGCATCCCGTACTGCACGGTGCCTTCCTTGATCAGGTCCGGGATGTCGAGCGACTTGTTCATGTCGCGGATGTTGTCGCGCACCGCCGCGGTGTTGATCAGGATCTCGCACGCGGGAATGCGGCCCTGCCGGTCGGCGCGCGGCACCAGGCGCAGCGAGATCACCGCCTGCAGTGCCGTGGAGAGCGAGAACCGCACGTCGGCCTGCTGGTGCGGCGGGTAGAACGAGAGCACGCGGTTGATGGTCTGCGTGGCGTCCTGCGTGTGCAGCGTCGAGAACACCAGGTGGCCCGTGTCGGCCGCCTTGAGGGCGATCTCGAGCGTCTCGAGGTCGCGGATCTCGCCGATGAGGATGATGTCCGGGTCCTGTCGCAGCACCCGCCGCAGCGCCTGCGAGAACCCGCCCGTATCGGTCCCCACCTCGCGCTGGTTGATGTGGCAGTTGATGTCGCGGTGCAGGAACTCGATCGGGTCCTCGATCGTGATCACGTTCGCGTGCCGGTGCTCGTTCACGTACTGGATCATCGACGCGAGCGCGGTGGACTTGCCCGAGCCCGTGATTCCCGTGACGAGGATCAGGCCGCGTGGCTTCATCGCGATCTCCTCCACCACCTTCGGGAGGTTCAGGTCGGCGATGGACAGGGCCTGGAAGGCGATCGCCCGGAACGCGTAGGCGATGGACCCGCGCTGCTGGTACATGTTCACGCGGAAGCGCCCCACGCCGGGCACGCCGATCGCGAAGTCCGCCTCGCGCTCGACCTCGAACTCCTTCCGCTGCTTGGGCGGGATGATCTGCTCGCCCACCGACCGCAGGTCCTCCGGTCGCAGGGCCGGCAGGTCCATCGACTTCAGCTCGCCGTCGATCCGCACGGTCGGCGGGCGGCCGACCTTGAGGTGCAGGTCGGACCCGTTGAGCTGCACCATCTGCTGGAGCACCAGCTTGTAATTGTAGGTTGGCGCCGCCTGCGCCGGCTTTCCGCCTGCGGCCACCGCCTGCGTTGCCCGCGGAGCCGGCTGCGCGCCGCTGCGCCGCGGGGGCGGCGCGCCCGCACCGCCCGGCGGCCCTCCCGTTGGATCACCCATTGGGGTCGATCCGGAACAATGCCTGACCGTATTCCACAGGGTGCGCGTCGGTGGCGACGATTTCCTTCACCACGCCCGCGTGCTCGGACTCGATTTCGTTCATGATCTTCATGGCCTCGATGATGCACAGCACCTGCCCCTTGGCCACGCGGGTGCCGACCGTGACGAACGGCTTGGCGCCGGGCTCGGCCGCCGAGTAGAACGTCCCTACCATGGGCGACTTCACTTCGAGCAGGTTGGACGCCGGGGCGGGCGCCGGCGCCGCCGCCTCGGCAGGAACGGGAATCCCCGCCGCCGGCGAGAGCCGCGGATCCGCACCAGCCGACATCGCGATCGGCGCCGGCGTGGACGCCGCCATCACGGGAACCTGGACCGCGGCCTTGCTGACCCGGATCTTCAGTCCCTTCTCGGTCGAGATTTCGATCGAATCCAGTGAGGATTCGTCCAGCATTTCGACCAGCTTTTTCACGTAGCGGAGATCGAGCACAAAGGTCCCGGATGAAGTGGGCCTGCCTTGAGTCGCCCGGCCGTCCCTGCAAGATGTAGCACGTTGTGCAACGTTGCTGCAAGAAGCGAAACGATGCCGAACAAAACCGCGCCGAACCCGGCGTAACTGGCCATTCCAACAATGCGTGGCCGGACGACCGACCGCCAGCGGTCAGCCGAGTTCCATCAGGTCGCGCGAGAAACCCGTGAGGATCGTCGTGCGGTTCGGGTCGAGGTACACGTCGTCCTCGATGCGCACGCCGCCGAACCCCTCCCGATAGACACCCGGCTCCACCGTCACCACCGCGTGGGGTGGCAGTGGCGCGTCGGCGGGCTTGGCGAGGCGCGGCGTTTCGTGCACCTCCAGCCCGATGCCGTGGCCGAGCGAATGGCCGAACTCCGCGCCGAACCCGCGGCGCTCGAGGTAGTCGCGCGCCAGGGCGTCGGCGTCGCTTCCCCGCATCCCCGCCACCACGCCGCTGGCCGCCGTCGCATTGGCCTCGCGTACCGCATCGTACACCTCGCGGTGCGCGTCGCTCGCGCGGCCGATCACGAACGTGCGCGTGACGTCCGAACAGTAGCCGCCTGACACCGCGCCGAAATCGATGATCACGAACTCGCCGGGCCGCAGCGTCCGTCCGGAGCAGCGCGCATGCGGCAACGCCGACCGTTCACCGCTCGCCACGATCGTCTCGAACGGATAGGCCTCGCTTCCACGCGACCGCAGCCCGCCTTCGAGCAGGGCCCCGACCTCGAACTCCGTCATGCCCGCCCGGATCTGCGGCACGGTCGCGGCCAGCGCAGCCTCGGCGATCTCGACGGCGGTTCGGATGCGTGCCACCTCACCCGGGTCCTTGCGCTGCCGAAGCGCCTCGACGATTCCCGACGTTGGGCGCCACTGCCAGCGCGCCCCGGCCTCCACGATGCGCTGGTACTCCGCGTGCGTCAGGTGCGCGGAGTCGAAGCCAAGCGTGGTGATGCCCGCCAGGCGCGGCAGCGTGTTCCACAGCCGGCTCCACAGCGACATCCCCTCGATCTCGACGTCGGCCACCCCAGCCACTTCGTCGCGCGCCTGCGTGCGATACCGAAAGTCGGTGATCAGC
>JAYEKC010000096.1:0-4845 GCA_034716715.1 Gemmatimonadota bacterium
TTGCGCCCCAGCCCGGATCTTCCGGCTGCCCGGCGGCACGCTGAAGCGCGGCGCCGCGGCCGACGTCACCGTGTTCGATCCCGCGCGCGAGTGGGTCGTGGACCCGGCGTCGTTCCGGACTAAGGGTCGAAACACCCCTTACGGAGGCTCGGCCCTCACCGGCAGCCCCCGCTGCACGGTGGTGGGCGGCGCCATCGTGTACCGAGCGGACTGATTGTGCCCCGGGCGGCCGACGCAGGAGCACGGTCGGCGATCGTGCGCGCGTGCCGCCGGCTCGACGCCAAGGGCCTGGTGGCCGGCGCGGAGGGCAACGTGTCGGCGCGCACCAGCTCCACCGCGGCCCTCATCACGCCTGCGGGGGCCGCGAAGGGCGAGTTGCGGTCGGCGGACCTCGTCCGGGTGTCGCTCCCCGGCGGTGCCGCGAGAGGCTCCGGCCGTCCTTCGAGTGAACTGCCGATGCACGTCGCCATCTACGCCACCCGCCGCGACGTCGGCGCCGTCGTCCACGCGCACCCGCCGGCGGTAACCGGATTTGCCGTCGCGCGAATGAGCTTGCCGGTCGGCGCCCTTGCCGAACTCGCCGGCGTCATCGGCCCCGTGCCGCTGGTCGCCTACCGGGAACCGGGGTCCGCCGCACTCGGCCGCGCGGTCGCCGCCGCCCTTTCCCGGCCTGGAAACGCGCGCGCGAACGTGTGCCTGCTCGCCAACCACGGCGTCGTCGCAGTCGGGGAATCGGTGTCGCAGGCGCTGTCGAGAATCGAGTCAGTTGAGCAGGCTGCGCGGATTCTGGCCACTGCGCATATCTTGGGGGAAGTGACCGAATTGGGGCCTGTGGCAGTCAATCGTCTGCAACGATCGCGCACACGCGCTGCGGCCACCGGGTCTCAGCGCGAGACTCGTCGTGGGCGGAGGAAGTAGGGAATGGCTGAAGGAAAAGCAGACCGGCGGCAGGAGATCGAATCGCTCCTGGCCGAGCGGAAGAAATACGAGGCGTGGCTGGCGCAGCTCGACGCGCGGCGCGACGCGGCGCCGTCGCACGTGTATGAACGCGTGCACGGCGACTACCGCAAGCGGCTCGACGCGGTGGGTGAGAAGCTCGCCGCCGAAACGGGTGCGATCGAGGACCTCGTTGGTGAGCTCGAGGGGCGCCTGGAGGAAGAGCAGGACGCGGTGACCACGCGGTCGGATGAGCGGGCCGAGGCGGAGCTGCGTGCGGCCGTCGGCGAGTTTTCCGAGAAGGAGTGGGCGGCGCGCCGGCGCAAGCTCGACGACGCAATCGACGACCTCCGGTCGAAATTCGACGCGACCGAACGCGAGTTGGTCGTGCTCAAGGAGTTGCTGGGCAGCGTCTCCGGGACGGGCGCACCGGCGCGTCCGTCGCTGGAGCAGGCAGCCATCGCACGAGTGACCGGCGACCTCGCCATCGCCGGCGATCCTCCGCAAGCCGAGGTCGGTGCCGGGGAACCGGCAGCCGACGAGGGTGACACAGCGGCGGGCGTGCTCGCAGCCGACGAAACGGACGCCGGTGACGTGGACGCCGTGGTGGCCGAAGAAATGGTATCGGTGGAGGCGTCGGTCGACGAGGAACAGGTCGACGAAGAACAGGTCGAGGAGGAGCGGGTCGAGGTGGAACTGCCGATCGAGGAGGTGGCGACGGTCGAGGACTCCTCCGTGATCGGGACTGGGGGCGTGACCGAGTCAGCGCACGACACCGGCGTGGTGGACTCGCCCAGCCCACTGTCGGCGATGCCGCCGGACGACGCGGCGGCCGACGTCGAGGAGGTCGCGGCGGAAGGCGAACTCGAGGCGGCTCCGGACGCGGATCCCGCGCGCGCACCCGAGTTCGACGAACTCGCGTTCCTGCGGTCCGTCGCCGGCACGCCGACCAGTCCGCATGGGACCAAGGCGGTTGGCGGTGGCCCGCCACGGCCCGCGCGACGCGACAGCCGGCCGCCGGCCAAGGGGGCGGCGGCTGCGCCGCCGGAGCTCCCGGATCTCACGCCGCCCGGCCCGTCTCCCCTCGGCGCCCCGACGCCGCGCACGTCGCAGGCCGTTCGCTCGCTCAAGTGCGGAGAGTGCGGAACGCTCAACTTCCCCACGGAGTGGTACTGCGAGCGCTGCGGCGGCGAACTCGCGGCGTTCTAGCGCCTTGCCGAAACGCCGCGCGGGCCGCGATGAAGCATCGCGGCCCGCGAGTCGTTTGCCGCGGTGGCTACTTGGTCTTCGCCAGGTGGCGCTTCTGTCGCGCGGCCACGTTGCGGTGAATCAGGCCCTTGCGGGCCGCGCGGTCGAGGAGGCTGGCCGCGTTCTTTTTGTCGCCAGCGCTCGAGCCGGTGGCGCGGGCCTTCTTGACGGCGGTGCGGAGCGCGGCGCGCTGCGCCCGGTTGCGGGCGGCGGCGGCGCGCGACTTCCGCATGTTCTTCTTGGAGGAGGCGATGCGAGGCACGAACGAATCTCTCGGTGCGGCTGTGGGATGACCGGGACAACGGTGGCCCCGGCGTAAAGAACGCCCGCAAGGTCGCTGCGGGCGATGGCTTGAAGCTATCCGGCGCAAGAGCGCAACGCAAGGCGCATCAACACCATAGACTCGCCCCGCCGACCTGCCTAGCTTACGCGCAGCCCGCCGCCTTCCTCACCACCTGACCAGCCCGGGATCCTCCTCCGCGTGGAACGCTTTTCGCTGTTCGTGCTCGTGGCGCCGATGCTCCTGCTCTCCATGGTGGCGCACGAGTATGCGCACGGGTATGCGGCCCTGCGCCAGGGCGACGACACGGCGCAGTCCCTCGGCCGGCTCACGTGGAATCCCCTCAAGCACATCGATCCGTGGCTCACCGTCGTGATGCCGCTGGTCAGCTTCTTCATCGCCGGCGTGGCGTTCGGCGGCGCCAAGCCGGTGCCCGTGGATCCTCGCAAGTACCGCAACTACCGGCGCGGCGACATCATCGTTTCGCTGGCGGGCGTGGCCACGAACTTCGTGCTGGCAACGCTGCTGTTGCCGGCGGTGATCGGCCTTGGCGTCCTCGCCCGGCAGGTGCCGGCGCTGGGCGATTGGGTGTCGCTCCTGCAGATCATGTTCCTCTACGGGATCCTCATCAACCTGATCCTCGCGGCGTTCAACCTCATGCCGATCCCGCCGCTCGACGGCAGCCATGTCGTCAAGCACATGCTCCCGCTTCGCGCGGCGATCGCGTACGAGCGGTTCGGGCGGTACGGGCTGCTCGTCGTGTTCCTGCTGGTGGGCATGGCGCAGGGCGTGCTCAACACGTGGATGTCGCCCGCCTTCCACCTGTACGACTTTGCCCTCCGCACCGCGGCCCCGTACGTGGAGCTGGGCCGGTGGGCGTCGCTGGTCGGGGGGAACGCGCCGTGACGGCCCCGCGCGCCGACGACACCGGCGGCACCTTCGTCGTGGAGTTGACGGCGTTCAACGGGCCGCTCGACCTGCTGCTCTCGCTGATCCGCGACGAGAAGGTGGACATCTACGACATCCCGATCGCGCGCATCTGCGAGCAGTTCCTGGCGAAGATGCACGAGCTCGCGCTGAACGACGCTGCCGAGTACCTCGAGATGGCCGCGCGGCTGCTCCGCATCAAGGCCTTGATGCTGCTCCCGCGCCACTCGACGGAGGAGGGCTGGGAGGATCCGCGCGCCGAGCTCGTGCGCCGGCTCCTCGAGTACCAGCAGATGCGCGAGGTGGTGGACGTCCTCGAGCGCCTCGGCGAGGACCGGCGCAACCGGTTCGCCCGGTCGTGGTCACCCGCCCCCGTGGCGCCGCCGCAGGCGCCGCTCGCCCTGTCGCTGATGGAACTGCTCGCCGCCGTCGACCGGGTACTCCGCGTGAGCCGGGAGCCCGGGCTCCACGAGGTGGTGCCGCGCCCGCTCGACGTGGACGGCGCCATCGCCATCGTGCGCGCCGTCCTCGCGCTGCGCGTGCAGGCGCGGTGGCGGGACGTGGTCCGCGCCGACGCGGAGCCGTGGGAGGTGCTCTCGGGCCTCCTGGCCCTGCTCGAGCTGGCCCGCCGTTCCGAACTGAAGCTTGCCCAACCTCGCCCCTTTGCCGACGTGGAGATTCGCCGTGAATCCGCTGGCCAAGCTGCTTGAGGCCGCGCTCTTCGCGAGCCCGCGCCCCATCCCCACCGCCGAGCTCGGCCTGCTCGACGACGAGGCGTCACCCGCCGCCGTGCACGCCGCGCTCGAGGAACTGCGCGAGCACTACGACGTGGATGGGCACGGCGTGGAGCTCGTCGAGCAGGGCGGGGGATGGCAGATCCTCACGCGCCCCGAGTACACCGAGGCGATCGAGCGGGCGCAGGTCGCCGTGCGCCCGCATCGTCTGTCGGGCGCGGCGCTCGAGACGCTGGCCATCATCGCCTATCGGCAGCCGATCGGCCGGGCGGAAATCGCCGAGATCCGCGGCGTGGACGTCGGCGCCATCCTGAAGTCGCTGCTGGAGCGCGGCCTGATCGAGGTGGTCGCGCGTGGCGAAGGCCTGGGTCGTCCGCTGCTCTACGGCACCACGCCGCTCTTCCTCGAGCAATTCGCCCTCCGCCACCTCGACGAACTCCCGCGCGTGGACGAACTGGCGGTCGCCCTGCGCCGGCCGGGCGTCACCACGCCCGGCGAACCGGAACCGGTCCCCGCGGGCGACGCGTGACCGAGTCGATGCGCCTGCAGCGCGCACTCGCGCGCGCGGGCGTGGCATCGCGGCGGGCGGCCGAGACGCTCATCACCGCCGGGCGGGTCCGCGTCAACGGCGCCGTCGCCACGCTCGGCCAGAGCGTCCGTCCCGGCGTCGACGCCATCACCGTCGACGGTCAATCGGTTGCCGCGCCGGCCGCGCCCGTC
>JAYEKC010000097.1:0-4818 GCA_034716715.1 Gemmatimonadota bacterium
TGACCGTGACCGGGCCGCCGCGGAAGACGGTGTCGCCGGCGGCGTTCACGTACTTGAGGTTGAGCGCGAGCGGGAGGCCGGTGGACGGAGCCGAGGCCGGGAGCGGCACCGAGAGCGTGAGCTGGAGTTCGGTGGCGCCGGCCGGGAAATCGACGACCGTGTCGAGGGCGACCGAGCCGTCGGGGTTGTTGAGGACGATGCGGACGCGGGTGAAATCCACGCCGCTGCCGCCGGCCGCCTGGAACGCGGGCAGGGCTGCCGGGAACTCCGTCGAGAAGGCGATGCCCTGCGACCGCACGACGCCCGCGTTGCCGCCAGGGGCCGTTGGCTCGCGTCCGCAACTCAGCGTTGAGAGGGCGATGACCGAGACGGCGACGAGTGAGGCCCGTACGTACGCGAGTCGGTGAGGAGTGGGCAACATCGGCAGCTACCGCGCTGAGGCGACCGAAAATCCCCCCCAAGGGCGGCCGGGGGGTGGCGGATCCCAAACGTACGCCTTTCCCGCAAGCGCCGACAAGGGATTCGCAAGCAGCTATGAACGTGACGCGCGTCACATGAAGGACGCGCGCCCGTCAGCGGAACGTGGGCTTACGGGCGCCGCGGTGCGGGTGGCGAGGCGCGCTCGGGAAACCGCACGGCCAACCCGCCGCGATCGGCGCAGGGATTCTGCGGAATTGGGCCGTAGAGGTATGTCCCGTCCTTGCATCGCGCGGTCGCACCGGCGGGGAACGGTGCGTCGGCGGTCACGGGCGACGCGGCGGGCGCTGCGGTTGACGCGGCAGGTCGGACTGGCGGCCGCTCGGCAGGGCGCGAGTTCCGCATCGTGTCGGTTCTCAACGCCGGCGTAGCCGTAGGCCGGGCGGAATCGGGCGGGGCGCTGACCCTCCGGATCGGTTCCACTGGCGCCGAATCGGCGCGCGTCGGCCGCGCAGCGCGCAGTCGCGGCGCGACCGACGACGGCGGTGCGCTCACGGTTTGCGGCTTGATAAGCGCCGGCTGCGTGTCGCGCGGCGCCTTCGCGGCAGGCGGCCCGGCCTGTGCGTGCGCCGCGCCCGTGATCAAGAGGAAGGCGCCCGCGAGCATGGAGGCGTGTCGCGTGGTCATGGGACGGTGACCGGTGAAGTGTACGTCTTGTAGTTCGCGCTGGTGATGGTGATGGTGTCGCTGCCCGAGCCGAGCGACTTCACGTAGAACTGCACCTGGTTGCCGTCGGTGGGCACGGTCACGCTCGTCACGACCGCCCCACCCAGGCGGAACTGCACCTTTCCGCCCGCCGAGGACAGGGTGAACGTCGTCGCCGCGGCCACCGTCATCTGGCTCGAAGCGCTCGGGTCGCGCGTCTGGAGCGTCACCAGCACGGAGTCACCCACGGCCGCAGGGGTCCACCCGGGCAGCACGATTCGCCCCGAGTCGACCACCACGTAGGCCGTTGCGCCGTTGTGGAGCGGCGATGCGAGGGCCGCGGTCAGCGTGTCCGTGCCCACGGCCGTGCCGGTGATCTTGAAATACGAGTAGTAGCTGCCCGCCGGGATGCTGGTGGTGGCCGGCACCGACGTCTTCGCCGCCCCGGCATGGCCGAGCGAAACGGTGCCACCCGCCGCCAGGTTGTCGTACGTGTACACGTAGTAGCAGCAGAAGTGACCCTGGTCGATGTACTGGCCGAGTCCGAGGTTCACGGTGCTCCAGCTGAAGTAAAGGCCGGGCGTGGTAACGGACAGGTTGGCGCTGGCCGTGTTGTAGGCGTAGATCGCGGAGCGGGTCGTCGGCGGGCAGCCCGACGCCACGCCGGTACAGTCGTATGCGCCGAGTTGCGCGCTGGTGCCGCCGCTCGCGCCCGGCAACCAGCGTGCGCTGTTGTTGTAGTAGACGCCGGCCGGGATCGTGACGAACGACGAATCGGTGGTGAACACCGCGGCACTCGACGTGGTGAGCCCGACCTTCACCGCCTCCGTGGTGTAGTGCGCGTTCCCGTTCGCGTCGGTCGCATAGATCGTGATGCCTTGCGGGCCCTGCGTCGTGCGCGCGCTGGTGTTCGTGCTGATCACGAACTTCGGCACGGTGACCTGCACCGTCATCGGCGTGGGCGGTCCGTAGCCCGACGCCGATGCCTGCACCTGGATGGTGCCGACTGTGTCCTTCGCCTGGATGTTGAAGTAGGCGTAGTAGGAGCCGGCGGGAATGGTCACGGTGGCCGGCACCGTCGCCACGCGCGTGTCGGTGCTCACGAGGTTCACCGTGAGCGGCGTGGCGACGTTGTTCTGCGTGTACACGTAGTAGTCCGTGCCGCTGCCCTGCTGCCGCATGCCGTACATGACGCTGGAGGTGCTGAACACGAGCGACGGGCCTGTCACGGTCACGGTGTTGGAAGTGAGCGACGCGTACACGCCAGCCGAATCGGTGAACGTCAGGAATGCGCTGCCCGGTCCGGTGTAGGCGTATGACGGCTGCACGTAGTACTGGCCCGGCAGGATCCGGATCTTTGCCTGCGTCGGGCGGATGACGGTCGTGTCGCTCGACGTCACGTTCAGCACCACCGTGTCCATCACATAGTGAGCCGTTCCGTTGACGTCGGCTGCGTACACCGTCGTCGTGTAATTCGGGTTCGTGGTGTTCGCCGTGGACGGGATGCCGCCGCCGGTGAACTTGGTGGTGCTCACGCCGATGAACGCCGTGTCCGGGAGGTATCCGGGCGCGGTGGCGATGACGGTGTCGGTGCCCACGGCGAGGCCCGACGCGTCGAAGTACGCGTAGTATGTGCCGCTCCCGATCGTCGGGCCACTCGTGCTGAGAGACGCAACGCTTGCCTGTTTCTGCGTGAACGTCACTGCGAGCGGGGACGTCCGCGTGTCCGGCGTATAGACGTAGTACGAGTTGACACCGGAGGTCTGCCGCCGGCCCAGCGTGGTCGAGTAGAAGTTGAAGTTCAGCTTGGGCATCTGGACGGTGTATGCCGTCGAGTCCGGCCGGTGGCCCGGGGACGTCGCAACGATGTACGCAGAGCCCAGCCCGATGACCCTGAGGCGGGCCGCGTTGTTGTAGTACTGGCCGGCCGCGATGGTCACCGACGCCGAGTCAACCTTGATGACGGTTGTGTCCGTGGACCGCAACGCCACGATCAGGGGAGTCGTGCGATAGTGCGTGGTTCCGGCCGAGTCCTGGGCGTAGACGGTGAAGCCGATCGGGTTCGGGTTGAAGTTGTTGTACGTGCCGCCACAGCACACGCCGATCTTCGGCGACGAAACCTTCACGTACATCGTGTCGCCCTGGTACCCCGCCGCCGACGCGACCAGCGCCGTGGACGTCGTGGTGTCGAGTGCCGATGCGGTGAGGTATGCGTAGTACGAGCCGGCCGGGATCGTCACGCTCGCCGGCACCGACACCTTGGCGGCGTTCGCCGTGGTCAGGTTCACCGTCAGCGCGTTGACCACGTTGTTGGGCGCGTACACGTACACGCCCGATTCGTACTGGCCGGTGCCGAGTTGCAGCGTGCAGCAGTAGTTGAACTCCAGCTTCGGGCCCACTACGGTGACGAGCATCGAGTCCGGCGCGTGCCCGCCGGCCACCACCTTGATCCATGCGGTACCGCCGGCGCCTCCGGGCTGGTAGCGAATGCCGTTCTGGTAGTACTGGCCGGCGGGGATGCTCGGGTTCTTGTCGATGACCTTGATCACCGTCGTGTCGCTCGAGGTCACCGTCGTGGCCAGCGAACTCGTCCGGTAATGGACGGTGCCTGTCGAGTCCTCGGCGTAGATCGTGAGGGTCTGCGTCGGCGACGTGGTCTGCAGCGTGTAGGCGCAACAGATTCCCATTCGCGGCGACGTGACGGTCATCGCCAGCGTGTCGGGCGTCCAGCCGGCGGCCGAGACGATGACCTTTGCCGTGCCTGGGGCGACGCCGCTCACCGTGAAGTACTGGTAGTACGAGCCGGCCGGGATTGCGCCCACGAGCGGCGACACCCGCACGACGTTCGTGTCGGTGCTCACGTATGTGAGCGGCACGGCGACGCTCGCGTACTGCGGCGTATACACGTACCAACCGGACTCGAACTGGCCAGACCCGAGCCGTGCCGACGCGCCGGCGCTGATCGTGAGCACGGGTGCCGAAACGTACAGCGTCGACGCCGTGCCGTTCACGCCGGTGGCGACCGGCGTGATCGTCGTCGAGCCGGTCGTGGAGCCGAGCGCGGTGATGACGATGTTGGAGGCGAGCTGGCCGGCCGGGATGAACGCCGGGTCCGGCGACACCTGGGCTTTGCCCGCCGTGCCGTAGGTGTACGTGACATACGTGCCGCCCGCCGGTGATGGATCCGACAGCAGCACCTGCGCCGCCACCTGGTCGGTGGCGTTGAGCGACCAGCTGGTGGACGAGAACCGGAGGTTTGCCTGCACCTGCACCACCGCCGTGTCGCCCGCGTACCCGCTGCCGCCGCCGTCCGTCGCGTAGATGAGGGTCGTGCCCGCGTTTCGTCCGTTGAGGGTGACGTTGGCCGAGGTCTGGTTCGCCGGGATCGTGATGCTCGCCGACGCGAAGTACGCGTTCGTATCGCGCGCGGCGAGGTTTACCGTCACCGGCGACGCGTTGGGCTTGCTGAGGAGGATCGGGATCGACGTGTTGCCTCCGCGGCCCACCGCCAGTGTATCGCGGCCGAACGAGATGATCGCCGCCACGCCTGTGTTCGCCACCGTGATCGTGAGGGGCGTTGACGTTACAGCGCCGCTTGTTGCGGTCATGTTGGCATTGCCGAGCGCAACACCCGTCACGAGGCCGCTGCCGCTCACCGTGGCCACGCCCGTGGCCGACGACGCGTAGGTATAGCTG
>JAYEKC010000098.1:0-4812 GCA_034716715.1 Gemmatimonadota bacterium
GCCCGGGCCGGTGCAGAGGCCGTTGCCCGCGCTGCCGTACGTCGGGTCCGTCGCGCTGGTCTTCGAGGCGTCACACTGTGCGTTCTCGGGCTTCGAAAACAGCGAGATGGTGTACGGCGCGTAGATGCTGTTGTTGTTCTGCGGGATCTCGTTGTGCGCCAGCGCGAACAGCGAGTTGAACTGCAGCTTGAAGTCCTTCGTGGGCGTCAGGCCGAGCGACATCGTTCCCTGGTACTTGTTGTTGATGTCGTTCATGAACACGCCACGATTCTGCCAGTTGAAATTCTTGGCCGTGAACGGGCCGTCCTCCAGGTACGCGCGCAGCGACCCGAAGTACGTCACGTTCGTCGTGCCGCCCGATACCTGCCCGTTCACCGTCGAGGCCGTGCCCGTGGTGAACAGCTTCGTGGCCACCTGCTCGTTGATCACGTCGTAGGCCTTGATCGGGTAGCCGAAGTGGTACGCCAGGCGCGCGGCCTGCGTGTCGGCGCACGCCGTCGTCAGCGAGGCGCCGCAACTCCGGCCGGCAAATCCGTACTGTGGCTCGATCCGGCTGGTCGGGTAGTTCTTGGTCATCTGCTCGACTTCGAGGCTCCACTTCGTGTTCGAGACGGAGCCCTTCTTGGTCGTGATGAGGATGACGCCGGCAGACGCTTCCGTACCGTACAGCGTCGCGGCCGCGGCGCCCTTCAGCACTTCCACCCGCTCGATGGCCGTCGGGTCGACGTCGTCGAGGCGCGAAGGGCGCCCACCGCCACCCGTGCCCACGAAGCCCGATCCGAAGCCGCCGCCATTGTCGATGCGGACGCCGTCCAGATAGACGATCGGCTCATTGTTCTGCGAAAGCGACGCGTTGCCGCGGATGCGGATGCGCGCCCCTTCACCGGTCGTGCCGGACGACGGCAGCATCACCAGGCCCGGCTCCCGCCCCTGCAGGGCGTCCGAGAAGCTCGGGATCGGCGCGTTGGCCGGCAGCTCGACCGACGCCACCGTGTTGCCCAGCTTGCGGGCCTCCACCTGGCTTCCGCCCGTGCCCGTCGTCACCACCGCCGACAGCTCGATGGCCGACTGCCGCATCGTGATGGTCACCCGGCCGATGCCACCGGACGGAACCGTCACCTGCGCCGTGGTCGCCGCGTACCCGATGAGCCGTGCACGAACCGTCTGCTGGCCTGCAGCCACGTTGACGATGCGGAACACGCCCTGCGCGTTCGTCAGCGAGCCGACCGTCGCGCCGGTGCCCTGGATCGACACCTGCACATTGGCCAAGGGCCGCTGGCTCGCCGCGTCGGTCACGGTGCCTTCGACCGTGCCGGTGCCCTGCGCGAGCAGTGCGACTGGCAGCGTCGCGAGCGCGAGCGCCGCGGCCGCCAGTCTCCTACCGGTGTGCCACATGATACGGATTCCTCCGCTGGGTGGGGTATTCTTGAAGCCGAGGTCCAAATCGCCGGGATGTAGAGCCACTCCCGGCTGCCCGTTAATACTCGGGCATCGGGCAATCTGTCAACGGAGCGGGGCTGTCGGGCGTAAGGCCGCAGTCAGTGACGGGCACCGCCAAGCTGGCGTGCCAGGGTGCCCGCCGCCGCGTTCGAGGAGTCAAAGGCCAGCCCGCGCCGCAGTTCCGCGTAGGCCCCGGCCGGGTCCCTCTTGAGCAGCCGGATTCGCGCCAGCTGGAAGTGCGCGTCCGTGAGGCTGCCGTCGAGGACGACCGCCCGCTTCAGCAGCGAACTCGCGGAATCGAGCGCACCGGCGGCGAGCAGCGCGTTCCCCAGGTTGAACCAGGCCATCGGCTCTCCCGGGTCGAGGCGCAGGGCGACCTCGAGGTCGGCCCGGCCCCCCACGGTGTCGGCGGCCGCCAGGCGCGTGATGCCACGATTCATCATCGCCAATCCCCACGATGGCCGAAGCCGGAGGGCGGCGTCGTACGCGGCAACCGCCCCGGCCAGATCGCCGGCCGCGCGCAGGGCGTTCCCCAGGCTGTTCCATAGGGGCGGGTGCCCGGGCAGCACCTCGAGCCCGAGCCGGTAGGCCATCGCCGCGTCGGCGGGGCGACCGGCCTCCGCCCATTGGTCGCCCTTGTACCCGAGCGCGAGCGCCCAGCGGATACGAAGGCCGCGATCATGCGACCCCTCGCGCACAAGCCCTCGCACCAACCGCCGCCTCGCACCGCCATCGTCACCAGCAGTCAGGTGCACGGTTGCGAGAGCAAGCGCCCGCACGTCCAGGTTCGCGTCGTCCGCCAGTGACGCGAGACGCTTTACGTCGGCGGGAGGCGGCGCGAGGCCCGGCCGCGGAATCGCCTCGAGATAGCGCGCCAGCCCGGCCCCAGTCGCCGCGACGTGCGGCCGCGCCCCCTCCTCGCCGCCGGCGAGCAACGCGCCCGGCGGCCACGCCCCGGCCCCGCCGGCCTGGCCCGACGTCGCGTACCGAACCTGCGCGGCAATCTGTGGCGGCATCGGCTTCCCAGGCCCCCACATCCGCCGGATGTCGGCGGCGAGCGCCGCAGCCGTCCGGTTGGCGTGACATGACGCGCACGCGTCGCGCCAGCCGAGCGCGCTGTCGGTGACCGGACGCGGTATCGCAATGCTGTGGTCCGACCTCCCATACCGCACCGGCGCGGCGCCGGTCCGCGGGTTTGTCGTCTCCGGCTGCTGGATGAATGGCATGTGGCACGTGGTGCAGCGGCTCGCCTCGCTGCCGGCGGCGTGATGCGTGTGCGCGGCCGGAGCCGCCGCCTTGCTGGCGTGGCACGACGTGCACTGCCGGTCGTCGAACCGGCCGGGTATCGGCAGCCCGGCGGCCGTACGATACCCTTGCGTGTGCGGGTCGTGGCACGACGTGCACGTCATTCCGCCGTTCACGTAGCAGTCGCTGTACCGATGGGCCTCCTGGTACGCGAACGTCCGCACGTGGCCGTCCGGCCCGAGCGGCCGTTCGCCGAGGGCAGGGAGCGCAACGGAGTAGAACTGGGCGAGCGAGTCGCCGCTCACAAACCCCTCCGCCAGCTGGTCCTTCACCGCGTGGCACTGGAAGCACACGCCGAGCGACGCATCCTTGCCGAGTGTGGCCAGCGGGGCGAACCCGATGTCGACGCCGCCCAGCGCGCCGCGCGTGGCGAGGTCCACGTGGCGCCTGCCGGGCCCGTGGCAGCTTTCACAGTTGATGGCGAGGGACGTGAAGTGCGTGACGCGGGACGCGCCATCGCCGACCACGCGCAGCTGGCTGGCGTGGCAGCCCTGGCAGTTCGCGAACCGCGGCACATCGCCGAGCACCCGTGCGGGCGGCCAGTCGCCACACTCGGCGAGCCGCAACTCCGCCGTGATGGGCACCCAGCCCTTCGACGACCGCGAGTTGGTGTTGCAGAACCACGTGCGCCCGGCCTTCGACCAGTCGAACGGCACGAACCGGTACGTGCCGTCGCCGCGCCGCGTGACGAAGCCCTGCGTCCCCCCGCCCTCCATGTGACCGCCGCCGATCACGCCGTCGACGGCGATCACGCTCGTCGTGTCGTAGTCGGGCGCGACCACGAACTCGTAGCGGCCGCCACGCGCGCGCGGCGTGACGACGGCATCGCGAAAGCGGATCGGCGCGCCATTGAACGCGGCGATCACGAGGCCGGGCGCCGGATCGCCGCCGGCGCGGCCGTGCGTGGACGCCTGCCAGGCCCCGTATTCCGCCTGGTGGCAGGTGGCACACTGGTCCGCGCCGACGAAGTCCCCGCGATCGACGCGCGAGACGGGCGCCGCCTCCCGCGGCGGCGGCAGCGTCGTAGGGCGAAGGGGCCCGGGCAGGTGGTAGCGGTAGGTCCACGCCGCCCCCACCACGACGGCCGCGATCGCTGTCCACACGACGACCGCACGGGCGCGTAGCACCCGGCGTGTGGCCTCCGGCGCGACATTCGGTGGCGGGCCACCGCGCCGCTTTCGCTTGCGGCTCACGGCGTGCGCCCTCCGGCATGCGTTCCGGCGCGCGACCAGGCCGGACCGACGCACTTGCAGAGCGTGCGGATATGGGCCACGAGCGCGCGAATCTCGCCGTCCGACAACGTCGCACCGAAGGCCGGCATCCGTGCGCTCCGCCCCCACGCCAGCCCTCCCGCGGCGATCACGTCGTACAGCGAGTCGTCGGGCCGCTTCGACATGGCGGCAGAGTCGGCGTGGCGCGCCGGCGGCACCGGCACGTCGCGGGCGTTGGGCCCGTCGCCACGCCCCGATTCGCCGTGGCACGCGGCGCACCACTTCGCGTAGAGCGCGGCGCCGTCAGGCGCGCGGGCTGACGCGGCGGGCGGCGAGGCAACCGCCGCGACGTCCGCGCCGCGTGCGTCACGCGAGAGGAAGCGAGTGATCAGGTCGCGTGTGTGGGCCGGCATATCGTGCCGGGGCATCGCGGCGCCGGGGAGGCGCGCCTGCGGATCCCGGATCATCTCGGCGATGTATCTCCCCGAGCGCCGTGCGCCGACCGTCGTGAGCGATGGCGCCGAGTGGCCGCCGTCGCCGTCGAGCTCGTGGCAGCCCAGGCAGGGGAGCTGCGAACGGAGCAGCGCCCGGGCCTTGGTCTCGTCGAACGTGGTGAGCGTCGGTTGCGCGCCGAGCACGCCGGCCACGAGGAGGAATGCGAGCGAGAGCCTCACGGCGCCGAGTATACGTCGGCGCACCCGAAGGCGTGAATGGGCCGGCACCCGGGCGGCGGATTCGCGCGGCCGGTTGACCCGGCCGCGGGCCGGCATACCTTCTCGGACATGGGGAAGGGTATCGGACTGCTGGTGCTCGCCGTCGCGTTCGCGGCGGAGGCCGCCGCTCAGGGCCGCCCGCC
>JAYEKC010000099.1:0-4805 GCA_034716715.1 Gemmatimonadota bacterium
CCGTTGCCCGCGCACTCCACGAAGTGTACCCGGCTGACGTACGGGAACCGCTTCAGGTCGTCGAGCGTGAACACCATCGGCCGCTCCACCAGGCCGTGGATGAGGAGCGTGTGCTTCGCCGGGTCGAGGATCGGCACGCCCGCGTGGTGCCGTTCGAAATGGAGGTCCGACGGGGTGATGGTGCCCGCCAGGTCCTGCAGGGGCGTGAGCGACGACCCGGCGAGCATGCCCGTCGGCGTGCGCGCCGGCGTGACGAACGGCGACCGCGCGCCGTGTGCGCTCGTCGGGAGGCCGGGTGCCCTGGTCGCGTCGGGGAGCACGTCGGCCAGGGTCGGCGCGACCTCGGTGACCGGTGCCTGCGGCGCGGCGGCTGGCGCCGCCTTCGACGCCTGCTTGCCCTGCGCGCCCGCGGGGGCGACCCGGGCCACGAGTGCACCGCCTACCGCGCCCGCCGCGCCCGCAATCAGGTCGCGGCGCGTGATCCCGCGGTCGGTGCGCGCATCACGCTCGGCGTGCCCGTCGTGGCCGTCGTGCCCGTCGTGCTCAGCGCTCACTCGAACCTCGCGGGGGAATGGGGCCGCCGGCCTTCGCGGCCGGCGGATTTGACGTGGAGAGAGGTTACTTCGCGGTGCGGCGTTCCGACACCTCCCGCCGCTGCCGGAGCACCAGCCGGATGCCGGGCCACACGTTGCGGGCGGCGATGCGCGCGCCCTCGGCCGTGGGGTGGATGCCGTCGGACTGGTTCAGCCGGGCGATGCCGCCCACCCCCTCGAGCAGGAACGGCAGCAGCGTGACTCCCGCCTCGCGGGCGACCGCGGGGAACACGTCGTGGAATTCCTTCGTGTACCGCGGCCCCATGTTGGTGGGGGCCTCCATCTGCACCAACAGGATCCCGGCTTCCGGGCTCGCGGCCCGCGCCTTGGCGATGATGCCGCGGATGTTCCGCGCGGTGCTGGCCGGGTCCACGCCACGGAGGCCGTCGTTCGCGCCCGTCTCGATCACGATGAGGTCGTACGGTTCACGGAGGAGCCAGTCGGCGCGCCGGAGCGCGCCCGCCGACGTCTCGCCAGACAGGCCCGCATTGACGACGGTGAGCGGGTACCCGGTGGAGTCGGCGATGTGGTAGATGACCGCCGGCCAGCTCTCGTGCGAGGGGTCGGCCAGGCCGAGGCCGGCGGTGAGGCTGGTGCCGATGAACAGGGCGCGCGGCGCACCGGGCACGCTGGTGGCGGGGACGGCCGTGTCGCGGGCGGTTGCCGCGACGGTGTCCGCCGTGGTTGATTGCACGGACGGCGCTCCCGTGCGGGCGCCGCCGGACGCGCCGTTCGAGTCGGCCTTGCCGCACGCGCCCAGCCAGGCGGCGGCGAGAAGCGCGAACGTCGTCACCCGTCGCGCGCCGCCGGCGCGTCTCACCGCATTCGAACCGTTCATGCTTGTCGCATCCAATCTCCAGAAGGAATACCCCAGCGGCGCGGGAACGCTCGCCGTTCTGCAGCACGTCTCGTTCTCGATCCCGCAGGGATCGCTGGTCGCCATCGTCGGGCCCTCGGGCAGCGGCAAGACGACCCTGCTTGGCTTGCTGGCCGGGCTCGACGTGCCCACCAGCGGAACCGTGTCGCTCGACGGCGTGGACATCACGCGGCTCACGGAGGACGAGCGCGCCCGCCTCCGCGGGGAGAAAGTTGGGTTCATCTTCCAGACGTTTCAATTGATACCCACGCTCACGGCCCTGGAGAACGTGCAGGTGCCGCTGGAGCTGCGGGGCGACGACGGGGCCCGAGAGCGGGCGCGGGCCCTGCTCGAACGGGTGGGGCTCGCGGACCGGATGGACCACTTCCCGTCGCAGCTCTCGGGCGGCGAGCAGCAGCGGGTGGCCATCGCGCGCGCCTTCTCGAACGCACCGCGCATCCTCTTCGCCGACGAACCGACGGGCAACCTCGACGGGGTGACGGGGGGCCGCATCGTCGAGCTCCTCGAGTCGCTCAACAAGTCGTCGGGGTCCACGGTGGTGCTGGTGACGCACGACATGACCCTCGCCGAGCGCGCGCACCGGCTCATCCGGCTGCGGGACGGCGAGGTGGTGGAGGACCGGGTGAAGCCCGAGGCCGCCGCGGGCGCCCCGAGCGCCCTGCCGGCCGGGCCCCCGGCGGGACGGGAGACGGCGTGACACCGCGGCGATGGCGGTTCATCCCGAGCCTCGCGTGGCGCGAGAGCCGGACGGCACGCCGGCAGTTGCTGCTGTACATGTCGTCCATCTCGCTGGGCGTGGGCGCGCTCGTGGCGATCGACTCGATCGCCGACAACGTCCGCGGCGCCGTGCGGTCGCAGGCGCGGCAGGTGATGGGCGGCGACGTGACATTCTCGTCGGACCAGCGGTTCCCCGACTCGCTGCGCGCGGTGCTCGACTCCGCGGCCGGGGCGCCGGGCGTCACGAGCGGCACCGCGGTGACGTTCACTTCGATGGCATACGCGCCCCGCACTCAGGTCACGCGGCTCTCGCAGGTCCGGGCGGTGGGGCCGACATACCCGCCCTTCGGCGACGTGACGTCGGAGCCCGCGGGCATGTGGCCGGTGCTCCAGCAGCGGCCAGCGGCGCTGGTGAGCCCGGGCACGCTCATCGCGCTCGACGCGAAGGTCGGCGACACGCTGTCGGTCGGGTACACGCAGTTCGAGATCGTGGGGACGACGAACTCGGTGCCGGGCGACCCGGGCCTGGCGTCGGCCATCGGCCCGCGCGTGTTCATCGGCGAGAAGTACGTCGCGAGCACGCAGCTGCTGGGCTTCGGGAGCCGCGCCACGTTCGAGACCATCATGCGCCTGCCCGACGGCGTGCAGAGCCCGAAGTGGGTGGCGCCGCTGCGGCCGCGGTTCCAGAACGCGCACGTCCGTGTGCGGACCGTCGTGCAGCAGGAGCAGAACATGACGGATGCCATCGCGCGCCTCGCCGACTTCCTCGGCATCGTCGGGATGACGGCCCTGCTGCTCGGCGGCATCGGGGTCGCGAGCGGCGTGAACGCGTTCGTGAGCCGGAAGGTGGACACGGTGGCGGTGCTGCGGTGCATCGGCGCGACGGGCGGACAGGTGCTGGCGATCTACGTGGCGCAGGCGGCGCTGATGGGGCTCGCCGGGGCGGCGATCGGCGCGGCGATCGGCGTGGCCATCCAGTTCACGCTCCCCTCGCTCGTGAAGGGCGTCCTGCCGCTCGACGTCACGGTCACGCTGGTACCGAAGGCGGTGGGGCTGGGGCTGGCGATCGGCGTGTGGGTGGCGCTGGTGTTCGCGCTGCGCCCGCTGCTGGCGCTCCGCCGCGTGTCGCCGCTGCAGGCGCTGCGACGCGACGCGGCGGCGCTCGAGCGGGCGCGGCTGCGCGACCTCCCCTCGCACCTCGTGAACGCGGGTCTGGTCGCGAGCGTGATCCTCCTCGCCGTCTCGCGCGCCGACACGCCGCAGCGCGGCCTGCTCGTGGCCGGCGGCATCGGGCTCTCGCTCGTGCTGCTGTGGACGAGCGCAGCCGGGTTGTCGTACGCGGCGCGCCGCGTGGCGGCGCGCCGCCTCCCGTACCTGCTGAAACAGGGCGTGGCGAACCTCTACCGGCCCGCCAACCAGACGCGGTCGGTGGTGCTGGCGCTCGGCTTCGGCGCCTTCCTCGTGAGCACGCTCTACCTCGTGCAGTCGAACCTGCTCGGCCAGTTCCGCATCTCGGCGGAAGCCGCCCGCGGCAACGTGGTGTTCTTCGACATCCAGGAGGACCAGCGCGCGGCGATCGACTCGATGCTCGGCGCGTCGCGGGAGCGCGTGATCAGCGAGACGCCGATCATCACGATGCGCGTCCGCGCGTTCAACGGGCGCACCCCCGAGGCGTGGGCGGCGCAGAAGGGCATCTCGGCGCGCAACTGGGCCGTGCGGCGTGAATACCGGTCCACCTACCGCGACACGCTCGTCGCCACCGAGAAGGTGACGGCGGGCCGGTGGTTCGCCGCGCAGCGCGCCGGCGCCGCCGACACGATTCCCGAGATGTCGCTCGAACAGGACGTGGCCGACGAACTGCAGGTGGCCGTGGGCGACACGCTCACGTGGGACGTCCAGGGCGTGCCGGTGTCGGCGCGCATCACCAGCCTGCGCGAGGTGAACTGGGGACGCTTCGAGCCGAACTTCTTCGCCGTCTTCCAGCCCCGCGCCCTCAGGGGCGCGCCGCAGATGTTCGTCGTGGTGGCCGCCGTGGCCAGCGACACCACCATCGCGCGGTTGCAGCGCGACGTGGTCACCCGCTACCCCAACGTCTCCAGCGTGGACCTCTCGCTCGTGCGCCGCACGATCGGCGAGATCATCGGGCGCATCACGATCGCCGTGCGGTTCCTCGCCCTGTTCAGCCTCGCGATGGCGGTGCCCGTGCTGTTCAGCGCCGTGGCGGCGACGCGACGCGACCGGCTGCGCGAGGGCGTACTCCTCAAGACGCTTGGCGCCACGCGCGCCCAGATCGGCCGCATCCTGCTGGCCGAGTACGCGCTGCTGGGCATGCTGGGCGCGCTCTCCGGCATGGTGCTCTCGTTCGGCGGGGCGTGGGCGCTCGTGACCTTCGTGTTCGACGGCACCTTCGCGCCGGCCATCGTGCCGGCGGCGGCAATCGCCGCCCTGATGATGGCGCTCGCCGTGGGCATCGGGCTCGCCATGGGGCGGGAGGTGTTCCGCGAGACCCCCGTGGCGGCGCTCCGCGAAGCCTGAGAACGTGGCGTCAGCGCACGCGGGCGAACGCCACGCGCACGCTCGACGGCGCGTCGCCCTCGCCCGTGAGCGCCTTCACTTCG
>JAYEKC010000100.1:0-4796 GCA_034716715.1 Gemmatimonadota bacterium
TCGGCCCGCCGGGGCGCACGGGGCGTGACCAGCTGGCGCGGGTGCGCGAGTTCCTGCGCAGCCCCGAGCGCCGGGCCGGCGAGCTGGTGGTGGTGGGCTGCGACCGCGCGGCGCTCGCGCTGGCGACGGCGTCGACGGGTGAACGCGCGACGTTCTACCCGGTGGACTGCGCCGGGAGCCTGCACACGTCGGTCATCGAACTCCTCGTGCGGGCCGGGGCCAGCGGCGTGCTCGTGGCCGCCTGTCCCCCGCGCGACTGCTGGAACCGCGAGGGCCCACGATGGCTCGGCGAGCGGATGTACCACGACCGCGAAGCCGAGTTGCAAGAGCGGGTGGACCGCCGGCGGGTGCGCCTCGCGCACGTGGACGCGCGCGACGCTGCCGGCGCCCGCGCCATGATCGCCGCATTCGCCCGCGACCTCGACGCCCTCGCCGCCCCGCACGCCGAGGAGTCGCTCGACGTGGACACGGCGTGCGAGCCCGTGGAGGTGCCCGAATGATCCGGCGTGCCATCGGGCTCCTGCTCGCGATCGCGGTGGTGGCGCTCACCGTGGCCGGGTCGCACGTTCGGCTCGGCGCGTTCCCCGCGGCCAGCGCGATGGTGCGCGTGTCGTGGAGCGCGCGGCCCGAGCGGGTGGAGACCTGCCGCCGCCTGAGCGACGAGGAGTACGCCGGGCGCCCGACGCACATGCGCCGCCGGGTGGAGTGCGAGGGCACTACCGCGAGGTACGAGCTCCGCGTGCTGCGCGATTCCGTGCTCCTCGCCGTGGACACGGTGCGGGGCGGCGGGCTCCGGCACGACCGCGAGCTGTACGTGTACCGCGAGCTCGCCGTGCCGCCCGGGCGCGCGCGGATCGCCGTGCGGTTCGTGCGGCTGGACTCGTCGCTGGCGGCCGACGAGCTGCTCCGCGCCGACACGTCGGCGGAGGCCGCCCTGGGGGGCGCCGCGATCGGCGACCGCGCCGCGCGCGAGGACGAGGAACGCCAACGCCGGCGCGCCGAGGCGGTGGCGCCGCTGCTCGAACTCGACACCGTGATCGCACTCGCACCGCGGGGCGCGGTGCTGGTCACCTACGGCGACGTCACGCGGCGGCTCACGCTCCGCGCCGGCCTGCCGTAGCGGCGCAGCGGCTCGCGCTGGGCGCGCGGCAGGGGCCACGCGCCGATTGACGGTGCACCCTGTCCAGGTTGCACCGCCACCGGCGCCTACCGCCCCTTAACTTCAGGCACGCATGGACACGACACTCGATCGCCGGACGATCGGCCGGTGGCTCGCCATCTGGGCGGCCTCGCTCTTCGTGCTCGTCCTGGTCGGCGGCGGCACGCGCCTCACCGAGAGCGGCCTGTCCATCACGGAATGGAAGCCTGTGAGCGGCGTGATCCCGCCGCTCACCAGCGCGGCGTGGCAGGCCGAGTTCGACAGGTACAAACAGATCCCGCAGTACGCACAGATGAACGCGGGAATGACGCTCTCGCAATTCAAGGGGATCTTCTGGTGGGAGTTCATCCACCGGTTCTGGGCGCGGTTCGTCGGCGTGGTGTTCGTCGTGCCGCTCTTCTGGTTCTGGATCCGGAAGCGGCTCCCGCGCGACCTCATCCCGCACCTCGCCGCGCTCGGCGTGCTGATGGGGCTGCAGGGCGCGATGGGGTGGTACATGGTGGCCAGCGGGCTCACGCAGCGCATCAACGTGAGCCAGTACCGGCTCGCGGCGCACCTGTCGCTGGCGCTGGTGATCTACCTGTACACGGTGTGGACGGCGGACAGGTTGCTGCACTCCAACGACCACATCGAGGGAACGGGTGACGGTGAACGGGCGACGGGGTTTGGAAGCGGGACCCGGCGTATGCTGGCGTGCTTGCTTGGCCTTGCGGCAGTCACCGTCGTGAGCGGCGCATTCGTGGCGGGGCTGCGCGCGGGGCACATCTACAACGAGTTCCCGCTGATGGGCGCGGGGCTGGTGCCCGCGGAGTACGCGATGATGTCGCCGGCGTGGAAGAACCTGTTCGAGAACCCTGCCGCGGCGCAGTTCAACCACCGCTGGCTGGCGATCGCCACGCTGCTCGCCGTGGGCGCTTTCTGGTTCCGCGCGCGGCCGGGGACGGAGGGCACGATGCGCCGGCGCCTCGACCTCGTGTTCGTCGCTGCGGCGATCCAGGTGGCGCTGGGCGTCACCGTGCTGCTGCTTTCCGTGCCGGTGGCCGTCGGCGTGGCGCACCAGGCGGGCGCGCTGCTCGTGCTCACGGCCCTGACGCTCGCTCTGCGCGAAGCGCGCTCGTGAGAAACGAACCGGGGCCGGACGATGCATCGCCCGGCCCCGGAATTACGGTACGGCGGCTCGACGCCGCGATGCCAGCGACGCCTATGGCGTCCTGTACGCGGGCGGCAGGTGGCGATAGCGCTCGGCAAGCTCGTCCTGGCGCGACTTGCCCGTCTGCAGCACGCCACGGATGTACACGCGCTCCGCGCGCGTGCCGAACTCGAACGGATCACCGCTCCAGACCACGACGTTCGCTGATCGGCCCACCTGCAGCGACCCGACCTTGTCGGCCACGCCGAGCGCCGTGGCGGGCGCGAGCGTGACGGCGCGCAGCGCGTCGTCCCACGACATGCCGTACGCCACCGCGTTGCCGGCCTCCTGACGGATGTTCGCGGCGTTGAAGTTGCCCTCGTCGCCGGGGCCGTTGCCGATGATCGTCACGGGGATGCCCGCGGCGCGAAGCAGCGCGGCGTTTTCCTGCCGCATGCCGAGCGCACTGAAGGACACGGGGATGTTGCTCATGGCGCCGACCATCACGGGCACGCCGGCGGCCTTCACCTGCGCAGAGACCTGCCACGCCTCGGCGGCACTGGCCAGGATGAGCTTCGCGCCGTACTGCTTGCCGAGCGCCAGCACGGCGAGGATGTCGCTCGCGCGGTCCACGGAGACGATGAGCGGCAACGTCCCGGCAAGCACCGGCTGGAGCGCCTCGAGGTCGGCTCGTGACGCGGAGAACGCGCGCGTCTGGTTGGCCTCGTACGCAACCTTCTTCGTTCCGTACGCCCTGGCGTCGGAGAACAGGTCGCGCAGCAGGCCGATGAGTTCCCCGCGGGACTGGAGCCCGCCGCCGGTCGGGTCGAAATTCACCGCCATTGCCACCGGCGCGCGGACGAGCATCGCCTTCACGTCGCTGCCGGCGAGGTCCACGAACGCGGCCCGACCCGAGACGATGCCGCCGCCGGGTGCGATCAGCGCGCTCGTGATGCCCGCCTGTCGCGCCGGCACAATGAAGGTCGACGCGGGATTCATCCCCTCCCAGGCGTCGAATGCGGCGGCAATGCCCTTGGTCCCGGTGGCGCGGCCGTCCGAGTAGCCGCCGGAGAACTGCGGTCCGCCGCCCTCGGAGAGCCCGAGGGAGGCTTCCGCGTTGATGAGGCCGGGCGTCACCCACTTGCCCGTGGCGTCCACGCGCTCGGCGCCTGCGGGGATGACGACGTTGCGACCGACGGCGACAACCTTTCCGTCCTTCAGCAGGACCGTGCCGCCGTCGATCTTCGGACCGGAAACCGGGTACACCGTCCCCCCGGTAATCGCGATGGTCTGCGCGCCCGCGGGCGCGGCGAGGAACAGGAGTGCTGCAGCAAGCCGGCGCATCAGCGGGACCCTCCCTTCGGCGCGACGTAGCCCAGTTCGAAGTCGGTGCGCCACTGCTGGCGCGGGTCGGAGCGGTCGTACATCAGGGCACCGTCAATCCAGACGTTATCCGCGTGCGTGTACACGGACAGTGGGTTGCCCGACCAGAGGACGACGTCGGCGTTCTTGCCCACCTCGAGCGTCCCGATCCGGTCCTCGAGGCCGAGCGCCCAGGCGGGGTTGGCCGTGATCCACTTGATCGCCTCCTCGTCGCTGATCGCCAGGCCGATGGCGCGACCGGCGGCGAGCGCCTTGGCAGCCTCCTGGTTGAGACGCTGCGAGTACGATGGGTCGTCAGAGTGTACAATCGCGCGCGCGCCCGCCGCGTCGACGAGGGCGATGTTGGCGGGAATGCCGTCGAGCGCCTCCATCTTGAAGCCGCCCCAATCCGACCAGAGCGAGGCGCCGATGCCTTCCTTGGCCAGTACGTCGGCGATCTTGTACGCCTCGACGCCGTGGTGGAACGAGCGGATGGTGTAGCCGAACTCGTGCGCGATGTCGATCATCTGCATCATCTCGTCAGCCTGATAGCAGTGGTTGTGGACGAGAATGTTGCCGCGCAGCACTTCCGCGAGCGTCTCCAGGCCGAGGTCGCGCGACGGCGGCTCGCCCTTCCGGTCGGCGAGCCACTTGTCCCACTTGCGCCGGTACGCCTCGGCCTGGATCCAGGCGGCGCGGTACCCCGCCACGTTTCCCATTCGCGTGGAAGGTCCCCGCTGCTGGTACACACGCTTCGGATTTTCGCCACACGCCATCTTCAGGCCATACTTGGCGCCGGGGAACTTCATGCCCTGCACCGACCGCGACGGCACGACCTTGAGCACGACACTCCGCCCGCCAATCAGATTCGCGGAACCGGGCAGCACCTGCAACGTGGTCACGCCACCGGCCAAGTTGCGCGGGAACTGCGGGTCCTGCGGCCACACCGAGTGCTCCGCCCACACGTTCGCGGTCACCGGGTTTGTCGCTTCGTTGCCATCGTTGTGGGCGGCGGTGCCCGGCGCCGGATACACGCCGAGGTGCGAGTGCGTGTCGATGAGCCCCGGCGTGACGTAGCGACCACCGCCGTCGATGACGAGCGCGTCGGCCGGGGCGGTCACGTTCGTGCCGACCGCGGCGACCTTG
>JAYEKC010000101.1:0-4790 GCA_034716715.1 Gemmatimonadota bacterium
AACGCTCGCGGCGGCGCGCACAGCGCCATCCGCCTCTCTGTCTACTCTCTACTGTCTACTGTCTACTCACTAGTTCTTGTGCCGGAAGGTGATCCGGCCCCGGCTCAGGTCGTACGGTGACACCTCGACCGACACCCGATCTCCCGCCAACACCCGGATGCGGAACCGCCGCATCTTGCCCGCCATCGTGGCGAGCACGTCGTGGCCGTTGGTGAGGTGCACGCGGAAGGTGGCGCTGGGCAGCACTTCCGTGACCGTGCCTTCGAGTTCGATCGCTTCTTCCTTCGCCATTGGGACCTGGTTTGGGGTTGGCCCGCCGCAACCGTTCGGCGAACCGGGAATAGCTGTTAATTGTAGTAGCCCCCGGCCACCCGAACCAGCCATTCGACCATGTCCAACGGAATGCTCCCCCGTGCGGCGACCGCCCTGGCCGCCGTCATTCTGACCGCCCCCGCGTGCCTCGCCGCCCAGGGCGGCACCCAGGGCGGCACCCAGGGCCCCGGCCAAGGCGCCGCCGCGGCACCCCCCGGCCAGGCGAGCCGCTACGAGTCCGATGTCACCGCCGTGATGGACAGCGTGATTGCCTGGCGGCGCGACATCCACCAGCACCCCGAACTCGGCAATCGCGAGCTGCGCACCGCGAAGATCGTCGCCGACCGGCTCCGCGCCCTCGGCATCGAGGTGCGCGAGCACGTGGCAAAGACGGGCGTGGTGGGCATCCTCAAGGGCGGCAAGCCCGGCAAGACGGTGGCCCTCCGTGCCGACATGGACGCGCTCCCCGTCACCGAGGAGGTCGACGTCCCCTTCAAGTCCACGGTGAAGAGCACGTACGCCGGCCAGACGGTCGGCGTGATGCACGCCTGCGGCCACGACTCGCACACGGCCATGCTGCTCGGCGCCGCCACGGTGCTCGCGAAGCACCGCGCCGACCTCCCCGGCACCGTGGTGTTCCTCTTCCAGCCCGCCGAGGAAGGCCCGCCGCCGGGCGAGACGGGCGGCGCGGCCGATATGGTGAAGGCCGGCGCGCTCGACAACCCGAAGGTGGACGCCGTGTTCGGCCTCCACGTCTGGCCCGACACCGCCGGCCGCATTTCGTACCGGCCGCGCGGCGCGATGTCGGCGTCGGACGTGCTCTCCATCGTCGTGAGGGGCCGGCAGACGCACGGCGCGGTGCCGTGGCGCGGCGTGGACCCCATCGCCGTGTCGAGCCAGATCGTCGGCGCGCTGCAGACCATCGTGTCGCGCCAGACCGACCTCACCGCGGGCCCGGCGGTGGTGTCCATCGGCAGCATCAACGGCGGCGTGCGCTACAACATCATCCCCGACAGCGTCGTGATGGCGGGCACCATCCGCACGTTCGACGCCGACACGCGGAAGGCCATCCACGCGAGCGTGAAGCGCATGGCCGAGCAGATTGCCGCGGCCTCCGGCGCGACGGCGAAGGTCACCATCACGCTCGGCGCCGAGATGGTGTACAACGATCCGGCGCTCACCGCCGCGATGGCGCCCACCATCGCCCGCACGACCGGCGGCCACGTGAACGCGAACGGCGCGTGGACGCCGTCGGAGGACTTCTCCGAGTACACGCGCAACATCCCGGGCCTGTTCGTGTTCCTTGGCGTGAACGCACCGGGGGTCACGGCCGAGCAGGCCGCGCCGAACCACTCGCCGCTGTTCTACGTGAACGAGGCCGCGCTGCCCACCGGCGTGCGCACGCTTGTGTCGCTGGCCACGGATTACCTGGCGCAGGCGTCCACCATCAAGTGAACCCCGTCGAGCTCGTCGCCGTCGCGTTCGGCCTCGTCAGCGTCTGGCTGTCGGCCCGCGAGCACATCGTGAGCTGGCCCACGGCCATCGTCAACGTGGGCCTGTTCTTCTTCCTGTTCTGGGAGGCGCGGCTCTACGCCGACGCGGTGCTGCAGCTCGTCTACCTGACGCTCTCGGTGTACGGGTGGTGGGCGTGGCTGCACGGTGGCGCCGCGCGCAGCGCCCTCCGCGTCTCGCGGGCGGGCCCGCGCGTGTGGTGGATTGGCGTGCCGGCCACGCTCGCGTTCGGAATCGGGCTCGGCGCGTTCCTCCAGCGGCATACGGACTCGCCGGTGCCCTACCTCGACGCGCTGCTCACCTCCACGAGCCTGCTCGCCCAGTGGATGATGACGCGGAAGATCCTCGAGAACTGGGTGGTGTGGATCGTCGCCGACGTCGTGTACGTGCCGATGTTCATCGCGCGCGGGCTGCCGTGGACGTCGGTGCAGTACGCGGTGTTCCTCGTGCTCGCGTGGATGGGGTTCACCGGCTGGCACGCGTCATGGCGCGCCGACCGCGCCGGCACGCCGCCCACGCAGGCCACCCCCGCGCCGGTGCAGGAGGCGCGCGCGTGACCGTGCGCCTGGTGGTGACGGGTCCCGAGTGCACGGGCAAGACGACGCTCGCCGAAGCGCTCGCGGGCGCCGTCGGCGCCCCGTGGGTGCCCGAGGCGTCGCGCGCGTACGCCGGGCGCGTGGCGCTCGAGGGGCGGACGCTCACCGCCGGCGACGTGGAGCCCATCGCGCGCGCGCAGGTCGCGGCCGAAGATGCGGCGCTGGCGGGCGCGCCGCCGGTGGTGGTGCTCGACACCGATCTGCTGAGCACCGTCGCCTACGCCGACCACTACTACGGCCGCCACGTCCCGTGGATCGACGGCGCGGCACGCGAGCGCCGCGGCGACCTCTACCTGCTGTGCGCGCCCGACATCCCGTGGGAGCCCGACGGCGTCCGCGACCGGCCGGTGGCCCGCGACGAGATGTTCGCGCTCTTCCAGCGCGTGCTGCGCCGCTTCGGCGCCACCGTGACCGAGGTGCGGGGGCTCGGCCCGGTGCGGCTCGACGCCGCGCTCGCCGCCGTGCGCCCGCTGCTCGCGGAGGTGCGCGCGTGACCGCCGCGCCCCTGCGGCTCGCCGCCCAGGTGCAGCTCGCGGTTCCCGACGCGTCGCTCTCCGAACTGGCCGCCGCGGCGTTCCAGGCGACCATTCCCGCCGGCCTCGCCCTCGTGTGCCTCTGGGTGTGGCGCCGCACGCGCGAGCCGCACTTCGGCTGGTGGGCCGTCGCGTTCGGCATCTACGACCTGCGCGTGGCCGCGATCTCCGCCTTCCTCGCCACCGGCGACCGCGCGTGGCTCTTCTGGCACCAGGTGATCACCGGGTGGACGGCGCTCGCGCTGCTCTGGGCCGCCATCGTGTTCGCGCACCGGTCGCGGTGGCGGCAGTGGTACTGGGCGCTGCTCGCGTTCCCGCTCCTCTGGAGCGACATCGCCGTCAACCGCCTCGACAACTTCACGCTCGCCGCCGTGCCGGCCGTGCTCTTCATCTCCGCCGCCACGCTCTGGACGGGCATCCTGCTGCTCCGGCACCGGAAGCCGGCCACGCGCACGGCGAGCACCATCCTCGGCTGGTCGTTCCTCATCTGGGGCTTGCACCACCTCGACTACCCCATCCTGCGCGCGCAGGGCGCGTGGCTGCCGTGGGGGTACTACCTCGACATCCTGTTCGTGCTCGCCGTTGGCGCGGGCATCCTGCTCCTCGTGAATGCCGACCTCGCAAGCCGCCTCCAGGCGCGCACGGTGGAGCTCGAGCAGCTCTCGCAGCGGATGGTGCGCCAGCACGAGGACGAGCGCCGGCGCCTCTCCATCGCCCTCCACGACGAGACCGCGCAGGTGTTCGCCGCCGTGAAGATGCAGCTCGGCGTGGTGCGCGAGCGCGTGACGCCCGACACGGCCGCCGTGCTCGACCGCGCCATCACGCTCTTCGACGACGGCATCCGCGGCGTGCGCCGCGTGACCCACGACCTCCGCCCCGCCCTTCTCGACGACCTCGGCCTGCTGCCGGCGTTGCGCTCGCTCGTGGGTGAGTACGTGGACCGGCACCAGTTGCGCGTGGAATTCGAGGCCCCGGGCGACCTCCCCGTGATGGAGGGCGAAGCCGAGGTGGCCGTGTACCGCGCCGTGCAGGAAGCGCTCACCAACGTCAGCCGCCACGCCCGCGGCGCCGCGGCCCGGGTTCACGTGTCGGCCGACGCCGGCGTGCTGCGCGTCGCCGTCTCGGACGACGGGCCGGGGCTCGCCGGCCCCGACACCCTCGCCCGCGCCGACGCCGAGGGCCACCTCGGCATCACCGGCATGCGCGAGCGCATCGCCGCGCTCGGCGGTGAGGTGCGCGTGGACTCCGTGGCCGGTCAGGGGGTTCGCCTCGTCATCACGCTCCCCACCGCGGAGAACGGCGCGCCATAAATTGGGTCATGCTGCATACCGATCCACGGAACGCCACAGCGCCCGCACCGGCAGCGCACGCCTGATGTCGCCCATCCGCGTGATGGTGGTGGACGACCACGCCGTGGTGCGCGAGGGCATCCGCCATGTGCTGAGCGACGCCGAGCAGTTCACGGTGGTGGCCGAAGCGTCGAGCGTATCGGAGGCCATCGGCCGGATCGGCGGCGCCGCCCCGGACGTCGTGATCCTCGACGTGTCCATGCCCGGCGGCTCGGGCCTCGGGGCAGTGGCCGAGCTCATCGAGCGGGCGCCGAATGCCAAGGTGCTGATGCTCTCCGTGCACGACGACACCGAGTATGTGATCGAGAGCGTGCACGCGGGCGCGCACGGCTACCTGCGCAAGGACTCCACGCCCGCGGAGCTGCGCACGGCGATCGCGGCGGTGAACGAGGGACGGCGCTACTACTCCCCGCAGGTGGCCGGCGTGCTGGCGGCGGCCCTCCGGAACGACGGCGCCGACGAACCCTCCACCCGCCCGCCGCGCGCCA
>JAYEKC010000102.1:0-4773 GCA_034716715.1 Gemmatimonadota bacterium
TCGCGCCGGTTCCGCGCGCCCGGCTCGTAGCCTTCCGCGCCCCGCCATCAGCGTTTCGGCGTGAGCCGGAACAGGCCGCCCTGCCGCGTGTTCTCCACCAGCCACACCGCACCGTCGGGCGCCACGGCCACGTCGCGGACCTGGTGGCCCACGTCCCACCGCTCGGCCGGCGTCGCGCCGCCCTTACCGTCGAACGTGATGCGGCTGAGCGACCGCGTGGCCAGGCCGCCGATGAGCAGCGAGCCGTTCCACTGCGGGAACATCGTGCCGCCATAGAACGCCATGCTCCCCGGCGCGATCACCGGCGTCCAGTAGATCACGGGCTTCGCGAGGTCGGGCCTCGTGTCGGGGCTTGGGATGGGAGTGCCGTCGTAGTTGGTGGCGTACGAGACGAGCGGCCACCCGTAGTTCTTTCCCGACTCGATGAGGTTGAGCTCGTCGCCGCCACGCGGGCCGTGCTCGAGCTCCCAGAGCCGACCGTCCGGCCCGAACGCGAGGCCATACGGCGTGCGATGCCCCGACGTCCACGTTTCCGACGGCGTGAGGTTCGGGCCGGGGAACGCGTAGGTGTAGACCACGGGCGCCGTCTTGGCGAGCTCGGTGTTGCGTGGCGGGTTGATGATGGGCAGGGTGGCCGCGCCAACCTTGCCGGCGTTGGGATTGCCGGGCGCCGGCTTCCCGTCGAGCGTGAGGCGGAGGATCTTGCCGAGCGGCGAGTCGGGGTCCTGCGCGGGCGTCATCCGCTGCCGCTCGCCCACGGTGAGGAACAGGTACTGCTTGTCGGGCGAGAACGCGACCGCCGCGCCGAACTGGCCGCCGCGCCCGCGCGCGCCGTCGCGCCAGATGACCTGGAGGTTCTCGAGGCTGGCCGTCGTGTCGCCAATGGCGAGGCGCGCGCGCGCCAGCGCCAGGCTCGACCCGCTGTTCGCCGTGTCGCCGGGCTCGGAATACGTGAGGTACACGCTGTGGTCGCCGGCATAGTTCGGCGACACGTACACGCCGAGCATCCCGCCTTGGCCCTGCCACAGCACCTTGGGCACGTTGGCGACCGGCGTTTTCGCACCCTGCTGCGTGACCAGCCACACCCCGCCGACCTTCTCGGTGATGAGCATCCGCCCGTCCGGAAGGAACGCGATGCGCCACGGGAGGTCGAACGTCGCCACCTGCGTCATCTCGAAGGGCGGGGTCGGCTCGGGCGCCTGGTTGCCCGCATTGACCTGGGCATTGGCCGCGGCGGCGACGAGCGGGAGCAGCGCGGCGATGCGAACGGCGAGCGTCATCGGACTTCCCTCGAACCCGGAGTGATGGTGGCCGAGCCGAAATCTATGCGATGGCGCGCGGCGCCTACGCCGTGCGGCCGAGCAACGCCATGGCGCCGGGCGTCAGGAATCGCACCCGCTCGGCGCGGTGCGCTGCGAGGTCGACGCCCGTCTTGAGCACCACGAGGATGATCAGTGCCGGCAGCGGCGAGCCGATCGCGGCCACCGCGAAGGCGCCGCCGAGCACCACGACATGCATCACCATCACGCGGGCGTACGGCTGCGCCATGAGGAGCGCCGGCGACGCGCGACGGTACTCGCCGCCGCGGAGATAGTTCCAGATGAACGAGAACAAGTGGCTGGACACGATCGCCACAATCGCGACGACGAGCCCGTTCGTGCCCGACGCCACCGAGCGCACCGCCGCGGCGTTCGGGAAGAAGGCGCGCGACGCCGGCCCGAACAGCGCGAACACGAAGATGCCGTGCACCATCGTGAACATGCCGTAGTGGAAGCAGAAGAACGGAACGAGGAACAGCTTGAGCGCCCAGTTGCTCGAGCTCGCGGGCTGCGCGGTGAGCATCCGCGCCACGTTCATGACGCCCACGACGACGTTCTCGAACCAGTAGAGGAAGAGAAGGGGAAACACCTGCCACCCGAAGAACAGCACGCCGAGGAGCGGCAGGGAGTTCGAGACGAGGAGGGTGACGCCGCTAGCCGAGAAGAGGCCCGGGGCGGAGTCGTCGGCGTCGGGCGCGAGGTCGCCGCGAACCTCGGGGGGTGCGGGCTGCGTCACGACCCGAACATACCGGCGAGATACCTGGGCGGAAAGCACGGCGCCGCCCACCGTCCCGGAGGGGCGCGCGTGCCTACCGCCCGGCGTCCATACGCGCCAGTATGGAGGGATGGGACCCGCAAGACCTTTCCGCCGACCGGCGCGCGTGGCGGCTGCCGCCGCCCTCACCCTGGCCGCGCTGCTCGCGGCGCCGGCGCCGGCGCAGCAGCCGAAGGTGTTCCGCATCACGCCGGTGCGGCCCGTGCCCGAGCTCATCGCGGAAGCGCTCAAGGCGAGCCCGCCGCCGGAGTCGGGCTCGTTCCGCCCCGCCGACCTGGTGGACGTGGCGGCACTGGACTCGACGATCCATCTCGACGTGCGCTACGCCACGACGAACAACTTCCTGAGCACGCCCGTCTACGCCTCGGCGCGCGCGTTCCTGCAGCGGCCCGCCGCCGAGGCGCTGCTGCGCGCCCACCACGCCCTGATGAAGCAGGGGTACGGCGTCCTCATCCACGACGGCTACCGCCCGTGGTACGTGACGAAGGTGTTCTGGGACGCGACGCCGCCGGACAAACACGAGTTCGTGGCCGACCCCGCCGAGGGGTCGCGGCACAATCGCGGCTGCGCGGTGGACATGAGCCTCTACGACCTGAAGACGGGCACGCCGGTGGAAATGCCGAGCGTGTACGACGAGATGTCGGAGCGCGCGTATCCCACATACGCGGGCGGCACGCCGGCGGAGACGCGGCTCCGCGACCTGCTGCGCCGCGAGATGGAGGCGCAGGGTTTCACGGTGTACGCGTCGGAGTGGTGGCACTTCGACTACAAGGATTGGAAGCAGTACCGCATCGGGAACATCACCTTCGACCGGATCGGCCGGCCGTGAGCCATGCCCTGTCCGCCGAGCTGCCGGGCACCTGGCGTCTCGTGTCGCGCGTCGACCGCGCGGCCTCGGGCGACGTGCGCGTGGATCCCGCCCTCGGCGCCGACCCCGTCGCGCTGCTCATCTACGATCGTGGCGGCAACTTCGCGGCCCAGTTCATGAAGCGCGACCGTTCGGGGCCGCCCGTGGAAGGGCACGCGGCGGCCTCCAACAACACGCAGGCGCAGGGCGGATACGATGCGTACTTCGGGACGTACACCGTGGACGATGCCACGAGCGTCGTCACGCAACGGCTTGCCGGCGCGCTCAGCGCGCAGCACGTCGGCGCCGTGCTCTCACGGCCGATGCACGTCGTGAACGGCCGGCTGGTGATCGTCGTCGAGACCACTGCGGTGGATGGCACGGCGGTCACCCGGACCCTCACCTGGGAGCGTGTGGCATGACCGAAGCCGAGCAGCCCGGCAGCACGCCGGGCTTCGCGCCGCCGATTGTTCGCAAGGCGAGCGCGTTGCTGCCGCTCGCGATGTCGGCCGGGGCCATGGGCATCGTCATCGGGTACCTCGCGCTGCATGGACCCCTGCGGCAGCCTGATGAAGGCGCCGCTGCGCACGTGTGGCAACTCCTGATGGCGGGCCAGCTGCCCATCATCGGCTACTATGCGCTGCGCTGGGTGCCCACGGCGCCGAAGGACGGACTCAAGATTCTCCTCGTGCAGGTCGCCGCGTGGGTCGCCGCCGCCGCGCCCATCTTCATCCTCGACTGGTGACCAGCCATTCCTGACCGGCTCGAATTCCGTCTTGCCGACGCCATCCCGATCTGGCAACGCACGCCGGCGGTACTCCGCACGCTGCTTGCCGACCTGCCGCCGCAATGGACGGCCGCCACTGAGGGCCCGGGCACGTGGAGCCCGCACCAGGTGGTTGCCCACCTCCTGCTCGGCGACCAGACGGACTGGGTGCCGCGCGTGGAGCACATCATGCGTCACGGTGACACCGTGACGTTCACGCCATTCTCGATGGAGGCGCACCTCGCCGTGGCGGAGCGCCGTGCGTTGGCCGACCTCCTCGACGCATTCGCCGCCGAGCGGGTGTCGTGCCTCGGCCGGCTGGAGGCCCTGAACCTCACGGAGGCGGACCTGGCGCGCACCGGCCGCCACCCGGAGTTCGGCATCGTCACGATGCGACAGCATTTGGCCACGTGGCTGGCGCACGACCTGGGGCACATCGCCCAGGTGGTGCGCTCCATGGGACGGCAGTACACGGACGAAGTGGGGCCATGGCGCCAGTACCTTTCGATGCTCCGGGCATGACCTCACCACTCGACCACGTCGGCCACACGCGCCTCGTGCCGCTGCGGCACGTCGCACCCCGCGGCACCACGATCCTGCTCAAGGCCGAGTACGAGAATCCCACGGGCTCGATGAAGGACCGGATGGCGCTCGCGATGGTCGAGGGCGCCGAGCGCGATGGCCGCCTCAAGCCGGGCGGCAGCGTCGTTGAGTACACCGGCGGGAGCACGGGCGTGTCGCTCGCCTTCGTCTGCGCGGCGAAGCACATCCCGCTCAAGGTCGTCACGTCCATCGCCGCCAGCGCCGAGAAACGCGCCCACATGGTGGCCCTCGGCGCCGAGCTCACCCTGGTACCCGCGCCCGGCGGCGTGACCACGAAGGAGATGATCCTCGAGATGATCGAGACGGCGCGGCAGCTCGCCGAGGCGCCGGGCAGCTTCTGGACGGACCAGTTCAACAACACCGACCAGGTGGGCGCATACACGAAGCTGGCCGACGAGGTGTGGGAGCAGGCGGGCGGCGACGTGACGGCGTTCGTCCAGAGCGTCGGGACGTGCGGATCGCT
>JAYEKC010000103.1:0-23078 GCA_034716715.1 Gemmatimonadota bacterium
GGCCGCTTGCGCTCAGCCGATCTTCAGCTTGTGGAACAGGAACATCAGCGCAAACAGTGTGGCGGTTGCGATGAACAGCGACCCCACGAAGAGGCGCCGGAAGATCCAGTGATCGTACTTGAGGTGCATGTAGAACATCACGACGATCGTGAACTTGGCGGCCGACATGACGAGCAGGGCGGGCGCGAAGAGCGACGACTCGCGGAAGGGCGTGTAGTAGACCCACACCTCGACTGCGGTGATGAGGGTGAGCCAGAGGGCCACCCACTTGTACTGCTTCCAGGTGGGGTGCTCATGGTGGTCCGCGTGGGCGCGGTCCACGGCGGTGGCGGCAGTGTGGTCACTCATGGCAGGGCTACTGGATGAGGTAGATGAGCGTGAAGATCGCGATCCAGACGACGTCGACGAAGTGCCAGTACAGGGCACAGATGTCCACGAGGAGCACGTCGGTCTTGCCCTTGAGGCCGCGCTTCATGTCGATGAACAGCAGCGTCATGAGCCAGAGGACGCCCACGGCGACGTGCGTGCCGTGGAAGCCGGTGAGCGTGAAGAACGACGACCCGAACAGGTTCGTGTCGATCGTCAGCCCCTCGTGCACGAACGACGTGAACTCATACGATTGGTAGCCGAGGAAGGTGGCGCCCATGACGGCGGTCATGGCGAGCCAGAACTTCGAGCCCTTGTACCACTTGTCGTAGCCGGCCTTGCCGGCGTTCTCGACGCCCTCGAGGGCGAGCACCATCGCGAGCGACGACATCAGCAGGACGAAGGTGGACTGTGACGTGACGGGGATGTCGAGGATGGGCTTCATCACGTCGGCGGCAGCGCACCCGGCGGCCTGAACGGCCTCGGCGGTCTTGCCGATGACGTTGGATGTCTTGCAGCCCCAGTCGTGCGGCCAGGGCCCGACCTTGGAGCGTCCCTTGTAGACCAGGTACGTCGAGATGAGCGAGGCGAAGAGCATGCACTCCGAGCCGATCAGGGCCCAGATGGCGATCTTGCGGTGCTCGAGCCCCGTGGTGGTGTAGTGCGCGTGCTCGCCGTGTCCGGCGTGTCCGGCGTCGTGCGTATCGAGGGCGGCGGTGGCCACTGTGCTGGTCTCCGTGGGGTTATTCGAGGGGGCTGGTGAGCCAGCCGTAGACCGTCCCGATGAACAGGGCGGCGGCGCTGATCATCACCGCCAGCGCGACCTGCAGCGTGGCCGCATGGATGAACACGAGGCCGCCCACCATGATCACCATGAACAGGGCCGCGAAGAGCGGCTTGATGGTGGGGAAGGGCATCGGGATGCCGAGGTCCTTCGCCGACTTGCGCTCCGTCTCCTCGTGCATCGGGACGGCGTGCGAGTCGGTGATGGTCATCTGGTCGGGCGCCGAGTGGGCGATGTCGGCGGTGCGCTCGGGGTGCTTGAGGTCCCAGAGCGGGTAGCGGGACGTGACCACGGGCAGCTGGGCAAAGTTGTACTCCGGCGGCGGCGACGGGATGGACCACTCGAGCGTGCCGGCGCCCCAGGCGTCATTCGGCGCGCGCTCGCCGCTCTTGCGGCTCTTCAGGAAGTTCCAGGCGAAGATGAGCAGGCCCGCGGCCTGGAAGAACACGCCGATCGTGGACCAGAGGTTGAACGTTTCCCATCCCTGGCCGACGTCGTACGTGTAGATGCGGCGGGGCATGCCGAGCATGCCGCTGAAGTGCATCGGGAAGAACGTCATGTTCATCCCGATGAAGAAGAGCCAGAAGTGCCAGTTGCCCAGCTTCTCGCTCATGTAGCGGCCCGTGATCTTCGGGTAGTAGTGGTAGATGCCGCCCATGATGCCCATGATCGACCCGCCGAACAGCACGTAGTGGAAGTGGGCGACGATGAAGTAGGTGTCCGTCTGCTGGAGGTCGGTCGGGGGCGACGAGTGCATCACACCCGAGATGCCGCCGATGGTGAACAGCGCAACGAGGGCGATGGCGAACTTCATCGCGACGGTGAAGCGGAGGTTGCCGCCCCACATCGTGGCGATCCAGTTGAAGATCTTCACGCCCGTCGGGATGCCGATGAGCATCGTGGCCATCGAGAAGATGGTGTCGGCCGTGGCGCCCATGCCGACCGCGAACATGTGGTGGGCCCACACGCCGAAGCCGAGGAAGCCGATCATGATGCCCGAGTACACCATCACGTTGTAGCCGAAGAGCGGCTTCTGCGAGAACGTCGGGAGGATCTCCGACGCGAGGCCGAACGCCGGCAGGATCAGGATATACACCTCGGGGTGGCCGAACACCCAGAACAGGTGCTGCCAGAGCAGCGGATCGGCGCCCGCGGCGATCTCGTAGAACTGCGTCCCGAAGAACCGGTCGAACTGCAGGAAGAACAGCGCGATCGTGATTGCCGGGAAGGCGAGGACCAGCAGGAACTGCACCACGAACGACATCCACGTGAAGATCGGCATGCGCATCAGGGTCATCCCCGGGGCGCGCATGTTGATGATCGTCGTGATGAAGTTGAACGCCGCGGCCAGCGAGCTCACGCCGAGGATCTGGAGGCCGAGCACCCAGAAGTCGATGTGCAGCCCGGCCGAGAACTGCAGCGTGGTGAGCGGCGCGTAGCCGAACCATCCCCCGTCGGGCGCGGCGTTGAAGAAGATGGGGATGGTCATGAAGAGCCCGCCGAACAGGTACACCCAGTAGCTGAACGCGTTGAGTCGCGGGAACGCGACGTCGCGGGCGCCGATCTGGAGCGGGATCAGGTAATTGAAGAACGCCGCCGAGAGCGGCATCACGACGAGGAAGATCATCGTCGTGCCGTGCATCGTGAACAGCTGGTTGTACAGCTCGGCCGACACGACCTGGCCGTTCGGCTGCATCAGCTGGAGGCGCATGATGAACGCCTCGATGCCGCCCACGAACAGGAAGCCGAGGGCCGTCCAGAGGTAGAGGGTGCCGATGCGCTTGTGGTCGACGGTCGCGAGCCAGCTCCAGAGGCCCGTCTGTTCGCCGGCCGCGTGCGCGGCGGCGTAGGCGGGGGCGGGGGCGGCGGTGGTTGCCATAGAGTGTTGTTCTCCGGCCGGTTACTTGAGCGTCAGGAGGTAGGCCACGACGTCGGCGATCTCCGCGTCGGTGAGGCCCACGGTCACGTTGGCCTTCATCATCGGGCTGTACTGGCCCACGCCGAACGTGTTCATCGTGGCGCCGGGCTTCATGATCTGCGCGTTCTTGACCCACCGCGCGAGGTGCGCCGCGTCGAGCGGGAACAGGCCGCCGCCGAACGTGTGACGGCTCGCCACGTGCGTCAGGTTCGGGCCGCGCGCCACGTCGTCGTTCACGTACGCCTGCTCGCCCTTGATCACGTGGCAGGTGAGGCAGCTCGCCTTGGCCATGTTGGCCGGGTTCGTGATGAGCGCGCGGCCGCGGGCTGCGTCACCCTGCGCGAGCAGGTTGTCGTCGTAGGTGATGGACGCCGGAATGGGCGTCTTCGGGATCGTGTGCGCCCCCATCTTGTCCGCCGGGAACACGTACCCGGCCGCCATCGCCGGGGCCGGCGCGGGCGTCGGGATCACGGCGGCGCGGGCCGGGGCCCGGCGCGCGGCGCTGTCGGCGGCGGCCTGCGCGGCCAGCAGCGCCGGCGAACCCATCGCCTCGGTCTTCTGGTGGGCCGCCCACGAGTCGAAGTTCTCGGGCGACACCGTGTACACCCGGAAGCGCATGTTCGCGTGCGACGCGCCGCAGTACTCGGTGCAGAAGCCGTTGAACGCCGCCTCGGTGAGCTTGGCGTCGGGCGTGTACCAGAGGTGGTTGACCTTGTTCGTGATCAGGTCGCGCTTGCCCGAGAGGCCCGGCGTCCAGAACGAGTGCAGCACGTCGCGCGTCTGCAGCGTGAAGTTCACCGTCTTGCCCGCCGGGAGGTACAGCTCGTTCGCCGTCACCACGCCGAGCTGCGGGTACCGGAACTCCCACCACCACTGGTGGCCGTAGACCTCCACTTGCAGGGCGTCGGCGACGGCCGGCGCCTGCGTCTTGAAGATCGTCTTGACCGTCGGGATGGCGATCGGGATCAGGATGAGCACCGGGATCGCCGTCCAGACGATCTCGAGCACGTGGCTGCCGTGGATCTGCTTGGGCACCGGGGCGCCGGGCCTGGCCCGGAACCGGATGACCACGTAGATGAGCAGCGCCTCCACGAAGATGAACACCAGCGTCCCCATGAAGAGGATGCGGTTCCAAAGGGCGTTGACGTCGACGTTGACGTCCGTGTTCGCCGTGAACGTGGTGTTGGGGTAGTGCTGCGTGCTGCACGCGGCGAGCGCCAGCGCGACGGCCGCCAGGGCAAGCGCGGATCCGAGCCGGCGGGTGGGCAGTCGGTTCATTACGTGATCCAGTCCGTGGGGATGACGGGAAGAGTTGGGCAGGCCGTGCATGCCGCCCGCGGGCGGGAGCGCCCGGGCAACCAGAGCAAAATACGGGCACGCCACGGCCCGATGGAAGGGCGGGGCATGGAGCCGCTCGGGGAAATGGCAACCGGGGGATCGGGAAGGGTGGCGCCGGGGACGGCGTGCTGCCTCGCGCCGCGGCCGCGTTCCGGAACTTCCCCGACTTGCGATCCCGCGTGCACCTCAGTCCGGCGACACCTCGATGGGCACCGCGTGCTGCTCCTTCACCTTGTTGATGTTGAGCTCGAGCGCGGTCTTGATCTGGGCGACGTTCTCCCGCATGCCCCGGATCTTGGCCTGGTCGCCGCCGCCGCCGCGCGTCGTGGACAGGATGAACGCCGCCACCTGGTCCGCGATGAGGCCGAACTGCGCCTTGAGCTGGCCCTGCAGCGGCACGGCAAGCCGCTTGATCTGCTGCGGAATCACCCCGATCGGGCGCTGCGACTTCACCTCCACCGCGGCACGCTCGACCATCGAGTTGATGGTGGCCATGGTGTGCAGTGCCTCCTCGAGGGTCTTCATCTTCTGCGTTCCCGCGCCGTCCAGCTTGACTCCGGCCATCAGCCCCGCCCTCCTGTCATTTGGGCCGGGTTGAGCGCCCGGTCGAGCGCCGCCCGGTCCATCCACCCGCGCTCCAGCACCAGGTCATACACCCCGCGCCCGGATTCGAGCGCCGCGACCGCGACCTCGGCGCACTTCTCGTAACCGAGGATCGGCACCAGCGCGGTCACGATCCCGATGGAGTGCTCGACGAACGCGCGCATCCGCTCGGGATTGGGAGTGATGCCATCCACGCAGCGTTCGCGCAGCACGTCGCACGCGTTGCGCAGCGACTGGATGTTCCGGAGCAGCCGGAACGCGATCACGGGCTCGAACGCGTTGAGCTGCATCTGGCCGGCCTCGGCGGCCATCGTCACCGTGACGTCGCCACCGACCACGTCGAAGCAGACCTGGTTCACCACCTCGGGGATCACCGGATTCACCTTGCCCGGCATGATGCTCGACCCCGGCTGCACGGCGGGCAGGTTGATCTCGCCCAAACCCGTGCGCGGGCCGGAGGACAGCAGCCGCAGGTCGTTGCAGATCTTGGACAGCTTCACGGCGCAGCGCTTGAGCACGCCCGAGAGCTGCACGAACGCGCCGGTGTCGGCCGTGGCCTCGACGAGGTCCGGCGCGGTGATCATCGCGAGGCCGGTGACATCGGAGAGGTTCCCCCGCACGAGCTCGGCGTAGCCCTCCGGCGCCGTGATGCCGGTGCCGATGGCCGTGGCGCCCATGTTGATCTCGCGGATGAGCGCCTGCGCCTCCGTGAGGCGCTCCACGTCCTCCTGCATCGTGTGGGCGAACGCCGCGAACTCCTGGCCCAGCGTCATCGGCACGGCGTCCTGCAGCTGCGTGCGCCCCATCTTGAGGTGCGGGGCGAACTCCTCGCCCTTCCGCAGGAACGACGCCACTAGCGCGGTCATCGCCGCCTTCAACTGCGCGATGGCGCGGTGGAGCGCGATCTTCACCGCGGTCGGATAGACGTCGTTGGTGCTCTGGGAGAGGTTGACGTGCTCGTTCGGGTGCAGCCGGTCGTAGGCGCCCCGCGCGCGGCCGAGCAGCTCGAGCGCACGGTTGGCGATCACCTCGTTGGCGTTCATGTTGCTCGAGGTGCCGGCGCCCCCCTGGATCATGTCCACGCGGAAGTGCTCGTGGTGGCGGCCCTGCTGGACCTCCTGGGCGGCGCGCACGATGGCGCCGCCGAGGTTCTGCGGCAGGAGGCCGAGGGTCATGTTGGCGCGCGCGGCCGCCTCCTTCACCTGCGCCAGCGCAACGACGAGCTCGGGGAACTGGCTCAGCGTGACGCCGGTGATCGGGAAGTTCTCGATCGCCCGCAGCGTCTGGATGCCGTAGAGCGCGGCGTCGGGCACGTCGCGCTCGCCAAGGAAGTCGTGTTCGCGGCGCACCGGCCCGCCGAACCGCGCGCCACGCCCGCCCACCAGCGCCGCGTCCGCGTGGTGCAGGCGCGCGGCGATCTCGCGCGCCGCGCGCGACACGAGCGCCGCGTGCAGCGCGGGCTGGTTCCGGAGCACGCCCTCCAGGGGCCCGGAGGGGAACTTCAGCACCTTCGTTTCCCGCGTGGCGCGCCCAGAGGAACCGTGCGTGCCCGGCTCGAGCAGCACGCCCTCGCCGAGGACGCTGCCGGCGCCAAACGTCGCGAGCCGCACCGGCACGTCGCCGTTGCCGGGCGCGGCGCGTTCGATGGCGACGTTGCCCTCGAGGATCACGGCGAAGAAGGAGCGCTGGTCCCCCTGCCGGAAGAGCAGGTCGTCGGCTGCGTACGTGGCGGGTTCGCCGACGCGGGAAAGATGCCAGAGCAGGGTGTCCGGCAGTCCGTCGAAGAACTCGATGCCCCGGAGCTGCTCGGCGACGCCTTGCGATGTCATCCGGGAAAGGTACGCGGGGCGGCCACGACGCGGGTAGCGAGCGGCGGAGAACGCCGACTAGGTTCTCGGACGGAACCCCAACCGATCCCGTGCCGACACCGCCGCCGGGCGCGCCGCCCGTCACCGAGGCGCTGTTCCTCTCCGACGCTCAACTGCGGGCATCGCGGCTCGACCTGGCGGCGACACCGCTGCCGCCGCGGCTGCGCCCCGCGGCGCGTCTCGCCGTGCAGGACATCACCGAGTTCTTCGGCGACACGACCGGCGGGATCCGCACCTACCTGCGGCAAAAGGCGGCGTACGTGGAGGCGCACGCCGAGTACCGCCACGTCCTCGTCCTCCCCGGCTCGCGCGACGCCATCACGCAATCGGACGGCGTCCGCATCTACCGGCTGCGCGGCCCGAAGGTGCCGCGGCAGGCGCCGTACCGCTTCATGCTCGCCACCCGCTCCAACCGGCGCATCGCCGTGCACGAGCGACCGGACGTGATCGAAGTCGGCAGCCCCGGCCTCGTGCCCTGGATCGTCCGGCTGGCCGCCCGCGGCCTCAACATCCCGGTCGTGGCGTTCTACCACAGCAACTTCCCGCGCGTGTTCTCGCCGTGGCCGGAACGGGCGCCGTGGTGGCGCCGGACGATGCACGACCTGGCGTGGCGCTACGCCCGGCGCATCGACCGCCACTTCGCCCACACCATCGTGTGCTCCCGGTTCGTGGGCGACGACCTCCGGCGCGCGGGCATCGACCGGGTGACGCAGATTCCGCTCGGCGTGGACCTCGAGCGCTACCACCCCGGCCGGCGCGCAGCCCGGGAGGACGTGCGCGCGCGCTACGCATTGCCCGACGGCCCCGTGGCGGGCTTCGTGGGCCGGTTCGCGCCGGAGAAGGAGCTGGACGTGGCGCTCGCCGCGTGGCCCGAGGTACACCGGCGCACGGGCGCGACGCTTGCCCTCGTGGGCGACGGCCCGCAACGCGGCGCCCTCCAGCGCCTCGCGGGCGACGCACCCTGGGTGCGATTCCTTCCATATGAGAAGGACCGCGACCGGCTGGCCGACCTCCTCGCCGCCTTCGATGTGTTCCTCGCGCCGAGCTCGAACGAGACGTTCGGCCTCGCCCCGCTGGAGGCAATGGCGTGCGGTACGCCGGTGCTCACGGCCGACCGCGGCGGGATCAGCGAGCAGGTGGAGGCGTCGGGCGCCGGCGCCCAGTTCGCCTCGGGCAGCGCGGCCGCCCTCGCCGACTCCGCCGCCACGCTCTTCGCGTCCGACCTCGCGGCGCTCGGCGCGCGCGGGCGCGCGCATGCGGAGCGGAACCACGACTGGAACTCGGTGTTCGACCGGATCTTCGCCCTGTACGAGCGCGTGGAACGCGAGCATCGCGGGTAGGCGGCCCCCTGAGGTCCAGGCCGCTTGCCAAAATAACGATATGCCTATATGGTAATATTCGAATTCGACGGTTCTCCCCCTCCCGAGGACGATTCGCCATGCCGACCCTCCCCACTGGCCTGACGCGGCTCGCTGTGCCCATCGCCCTCATCGCCGTGGCCGCCTGCGGCGGGGCCGGGGGTGGCGCGGGCGTCGACAAGGCGGCGAAGGCCGGATTCGACGAGGCGGCGTGGAAGCCGCCACGCGAAGCCGACATCCCGGCCGATTCCCTCGGCGCCAGCATCCGGCGCGGCCTCTACCTCCTGCGCTTCACGCCGGAAAGCCTGCCGCAGTTCGCCACCTCCGGGCTCCGGTGTACCAGCTGCCACCAGGACGACGGCGTGAAGCCCACCGCCGCGCCGCTCGCGGGCTCGCACGCCCGCTTTCCCAAGTACATGTCGCGCAGCGGCGCCGTCATCGCCCTCCCCGACCGCGTGAACTACTGCTTCACCCGGTCACTCGCGGGCAACGCGATTCCCGTGGACAGCCGCGAGATGACCGACATCCTCGCGTACCTGGCGTTCATCTCGAAGGACGTGCCCGTCGGGGCGAAGATGGCGGGGGCCGCCGGCCTCATCTCGATGAAGGACACCCTCGTCGGCGATACCACGCGCGGCCGGGCGAAGTTCGAGACGACGTGCGTCGTGTGCCACCAGAAGGACGGCAGCGGCACCCCGCCGGCCATCCCGCCGCTGTGGGGTCCGAAGTCGTACTCGATCGGCGCTTCCATGGCGCGCGAGGAGCGCGCCGCGAGCTTCATCTGGCACAACATGCCGCAGACGGCGCCGGGGACGCTGACGCCGCAGGAGGCGTTCGACCTCGCGGCCTACGTGAACTCGCACCCGCGGCCCGATTCGCCGGGCAAGGAGGACGACTGGCCCATGGGCGGGGCGCCGCCCGACGCGCCGTACGGCACGAAGGGGCACGTCGCGCACCGCCCTCCGCCGTCACTCTATCCGCGCCCGAAGGGCTCCAACGCCATCGTGCCGGTGCCACCGTCCGCCCGGGCCACCAGGGACCGATGACCGTCGCCGACCGCGACCTCACGCGTCGCGAGGTGCTCGCCGGCGCGGCCGGCGCCCTCGGCGGTGCCATCATCGCCGGGCTGCCCGGCATCGCCGTGGCCCAGCGCGGCGAGGCGACCGCACTGCCGCCGGTGCCCGTCGACCCCACGAAGCTGCAGGGTGCGCCCACGTCGGCGGTGGGCGAGCGGTCGCGGTTCGTGACGCCGTCCCGCGCGCCGGTTGGCGAGGTAACCGGGAGTTCGCTCACGCCGCTGCAGGACCTGACCGGCACCATCACGCCCGCCGACCTCCACTTCGAGCGCCACCACGCGGGCATCCCGCTCATCGACCCGGCGCGCCACTCGCTCACGATCCACGGGCTGGTGCGCCGGCCGCTGCGGCTCACCGTGGACGAGGTGAAGCGCTTTCCGCAGGTCACGCGGATCCACTTCGTCGAGTGTTCCGGCAACAGCCGCGGCGCCTACCGCGACCCGAAGCGGGACACGACGCCCCAGAAGGCCGCGGGCATGACCGCGCAGAGCGAGTGGACGGGCGTGCCGCTCCGGGTGTTGTTCGCCGAGGTGGGGGCGAAGCCGGAGGCGACGTGGTTCCTGGCGGAGGGCGGCGACGCGTGCGTGATGACGCGGTCCATCCCGGTGGCCAAGGCGATGGACGACGCGCTCGTCGTGTGGGCGCAGAACGGCGAGCCGCTTCGCCCCGCGCAGGGCTTCCCGCTGCGCCTCCTCCTGCCCGGCTGGGAGGGAAACGCCAACGTGAAGTGGCTCCGCCGCATCGAGCTGGGTTCGGAGCCGTGGATGACGCGGTGGGAGACGTCGAAATACACGGATCCGCTGCCGAACGGCACGGCGCGCCAGTTCAGCTTTGAACTCGACGCCAAGTCGATCATCACGTCGCCAGTGTTCCCGGACGTGATCACGAAGGGCTGGTGGCCCGTCACCGGCATCGCGTGGAGCGGCCGCGGCCGGATCACGCGGGTCGAGGTGAGCACCGACGCGGGCCGCCGCTGGTACGACGCCGAGCTGCAGGGCACCCCGCTGCCCAAGGCGCACGTCCGGTTCACGCATCCGTGGCGCTGGGAGGGGGGCGAGACGATCCTCCTGTCCCGCGCGACGGATGAAACCGGCTATGTGCAGCCCACGCGCAAGGCGCTCATCGGCGTGCGCGGCATCGGTACGGATTTTCACTTCAATCACGTGATGGGATGGCGCGTGCCCGCCGACGGGCACGTGGTGTTCCACGGGGAAACCTGATGCGCGTCACGTGGATCGTACTCGCCGTCGCCGGGACGGCGGCCTGTTCCGGCGGGGCCGCTGCGCCGGGCCGCGCTGCACCGACTCCGGGCACATACGGCCTTGGCCGGGCGCCGACGGCGGCGGAGCTCGCGGCCGAGGACATTGACGCCGCGCCGAACGGGCACGGCCTGCCAGCGGGGCGCGGTACGGCCGCCGAGGGTGCGGCGCTGTTCCGGGTGCAGTGCGCCGGGTGCCATGGCGACAAGGGCCAGGGCATGGCGCCCGCCTTCCCGGCCCTCATCGGCCGCGACCCGGGCGCCGAGGGATTCCGCTTTGCCGGTGACCCCAGGCTCGTGAAGACCATCGGCAACTACTGGCCGTACGCCACGACCGTGTTCGACTACGTACGGCGGGCGATGCCGCACACGGCCCCGGGGTCGCTCACGAACGACCAGGTGTACGCCCTGACCGCGTACCTCCTGGCGGCGAACCAGGTGATTCCCGAGGGCGGCGCGCTCGACTCGGCGAGCCTCGTCGGGGTGAAGATGCCGTACCACGACCGATTCGTGCCGGACGACCGGCGCGGCGGTTCAACCCTCCGTTAGCGAACACTCCAAGGAGCATCCACATGGCGCATCCCTCCACCCATGCCCCGGCGGTGCCCGCCGTTCGAGCCACGGGCCTGCCGCCCTGGGCGCGGCTCGGCATCATCTTCGGCGTCGTAAGCGCCGCGTCGGTCGCGCTCTGGGGGCCGATCGGCGTCTCGGGTACGTACCCGCGGTTCATCGGCGCGATCCTGCGTCGCATCACGCCGGAGTATGCCGCGGCGAATCCATACCTCGTGAAGATGGGCGAGTTCCTGAAGCCCGAGACGATGCTGGTGATCGGGCTCGTCATCGGCGGGTTCCTCGCGTCGCGGCTCGGCAAGCTCACGACGCCGGCCCTCGAGCCGGTGCACGCCACCGAGAAGACGACCGCGGCCCGCTATCGCGACGCGTTCCTCGGCGGGTTCCTGATCATCTTCGGCGCGCGCGTCGCGGGCGGGTGCACGAGCGGGCACATCATCTCGGGCATCACACAGCTCTCGGTGAGCGGGTTCATCTTCGCCGCCGGCGTGTTCGCGGCGGGCATCGTCACGGCCCGGCTGCTCAAGGGAGGCAACTGACCATGGACCGGATGTGGGCTCTCTTCGTGGGCGTGGCCATGGGCGCGCTGATCCAGCAGGTCCGGGCGTCGAGCCCGGGGATGATCGCGCGCAACCTGCGCCTCGAGAACCTCTCGATCATCAAGTTCATGGCCGTCACCATCGCCGTGGGGTCGCTGCTGGTGTACCTCATGTCGCTCGCGATGCCGATGCACTTCGACATCAAGCCGACGTACGTGGTCGGCGTCCTGGTGGGCGGCCTCGTGTTCGGCGTGGGATTCGCCCTGGGCGGCTACTGCCCGGGCACCTGTGTCGTCGGCGCGTCGGAAGGGCGCCGGGACGCATGGTGGGCGATCCTTGGCGGCGTGGTCGGCGCGCTGGCGTTCACGCTGGCGTACTCCGCCATCGTGGCGCCGATGAACAGGCTGGCCGACTACGGCAAGGTCACGCTGGCCGACGTGCTGCACCTGCCCGCGGTGGCGCTCGCCGTGGCCCTGTTCGCCGTGTTCGTCGCGGTCGTGGCCTGGCTGCCGACGGTGCGGGCGGGAGGTGAGGGCTGATGCCGGCGCGCGCGGGGGCGCCGCGGCAGCGCACGCCGAGCCCGGAGCTCTTCGAGGTGGTGGCGCGACATTTTCGCGTGCTCGGCGAACCGGCGCGCCTCGACCTCCTCCACGCCCTCGCGGAGGGCGAGCAGACGGCGGCGTCGCTGATGGACCGCACCGGCCTGTCGCAGGCGGGACTGTCGAAGCACATGTCCGTGTTATGCGCGGCGGGTTTTGCGCGGCGCTGGCGGGAGGGCACCTACGTGCGCTATGGGCTGGCCGACGAACGCATCCTGGCCCTGTGCGAACTGATGTGCGACCGGATCGAGACCGCCGCGAACCGCACGTTCGACCTCGTGGCGTCGCGCTGACGCGCGGCGCCGCCGGGTCGTCGCGCGCGGGGCGCCGGCGCTAGGATTCGGACTGCCGTGCCGCGCATCCTCGTCACCATCCACGACGTCGCGCCGCCGCTCATGCCGAGGGTGGAGCGGCTGTGGGCGTCGTGCGCCCGTCGCGGCGTGGCGCCTGGCCTCCTCGTGGTGCCCGACTGGCACGGCAACGCCCCGATCGAGCGCGACCCGGCTTGCGTGGCCTGGGTGCGGGCGCGGGCCGCCGAGGGAGCCGAGGTGTTCCTCCACGGCGAGCGCCACGACGAGGTGGGCGCGCCCCGTGCGCTCGGCGACCACGTGCGGGCCTTCGGGCGCACGAACCGCGAGGGCGAGTTCCTCACGCTGCGGTACGACGCCGCGCGGGCGAAGATCGACCGCGGGCTCGCGCGGTTCCGCGGCCTGGGCCTCGACCCCGTCGGTTTCGTGCCGCCCGCGTGGCTCGCGCGCCACGACACGTTCCGCGCCGCTCGTGACGCGGGCCTCGCGGTGGCCGAGGACGACGGCACCATCTACGCGTTCCGCAGCGCGCGCGTGATTGCGTCGCCGGTCGTGCGCTGGAGCTCGCGCGGCGCGTTTCGCGCCTACGGCTCGCTGGCGCAGGCGGGGTTGCGGTGGCGGCTGCAACGCGGTGCCCAGGTGGTGCGCATCGCGCTGCACCCCGCTGACCTGGACCATCCGGCGACGGCGGCGTCGGTCGAACGGGAGCTCGACCGGTGGCTCGGCGTGGGTCGCGCGTCGGGGTACGCGGCGCTCTGACCGCGGTGGCGGGCCTCGCGCCTGTCCGTAGATTCGGATGTGCGCGCCTCGGCGGCGCGCCCGGCCACCTCAACGGGAATCGTCATGTCCACCACCCGCCGCGAATTCCTCGAGCGCTCGGCGCTGCTCGCCGCCCTCGGGTTCACCCCGCGCCAGATCAGCTTCGAGGAATGGGAGGCCGAGCGCACGCGCACGGCCGGCGCTCCGCGGTTCGCGGGGAAGGCCTGCGTGGTGGGGTCGGGCAACGGGTTCCACGCCGACAAGCCGTCCGGCGTGAAGATCGCGTACGACCGGATCACCGCGGGGGAGGACACGCTCGACGCCATCATCGCCGGGGTCAACACGCAGGAGCTCGACCCCACGGACATGTCGGTGGGGTATGGCGGCTTGCCGAACGCGGACGGCGTGGTACAGCTCGACGCGAGCTGCATGCACGGCCCCACGAAGCGGGCCGGCGCGGTGGGCGCGCTGGAGGGCATCAAGACGCCCTCGCGCGTCGCCCGGGCGGTGATGGACTACACTGACCACATCTTCCTCGTGGGGCGTGACGCGCAGCGGTTCGCGCTGGCGATGGGGTTCAACGTGGAGGACCTCACCACGCCGGCCTCGCGCGCGGCGTACGCGAAGTGGAAGGCCGACCCGAAGGCGTACTCCCCGTGGGTGAAGCAGCCGCCCCGCCCGCTGCCGCCCCGGGGCGGGTTCGAGGAGGAGGCGTACTATGCCGAGCGCGGCATTCCGTGGACGCACGGCACGATCAACATGAACGCCGTGAACGCGGCGGGCGACGTGAGCTCGGTGACGACCACGAGCGGTATCTCGTGGAAGGTGCCCGGCCGCGTGGGCGACTCTCCGGTCATCGGCGCGGGTCAGTACACGGACAACATCGTGGGCGCGGCCGGCTCGACGGGCCGCGGCGAGTCGAACATCATGGTGTGCGGCGCGTTCCTCGCGGTGGAGGAGATGCGGCGGGGCACGGCCCCCGAGGAAGCGCTCATGCGCGTGATGCGGCGCGTGATCGAGCACTCCGAGCGGCGGCTGCTCGACGAACGGGGCCGCCCGTACTTCGACCTGACGTTTTACGCCCTCAAGAAGGACGGCACGTACGCCGGCGCATGCGCGTACGAGGGGACGACGTACGCGGTGTGCGACGAGAAGGGGCCTCGCCTCGAGAAGTGCGCGTACCTCTTCAAGGCCTCCGAGCGCCCACGCCCGCGGTCGTGAACGGCGGTGCCGGCGCGCGCGTGTGTGTGCCGCGCGGGCGCCGGCGGCCGTCACTCGGGCCGTTGCGGAGGTCCGGGCGGCTGGCGGGGCGCCCGATCCATCTCGCCCAGTTGCGACAGCGTCTGCGCGAGCAGCGTGTCGAGGCCCGGCGGTGGCGCGCTGACCGACGTCGGCTGCGAGATCCAGGACCGGAGGCCGTAGGCGCTGTGCGCCGTCAGGTCGCGCAGCGCCACCTGCCACCGAACGCTGTCGGCCCCCACGCGGAAGACGGAAATCGACGCGAACACGTCGGCGTTGAGCATCTTCGCCAGGTCGTCCACGGTGCGGGTCTTCTGCAGGGCGGCCGCCACGCTGTCGGCAGGTACGAGGTCGAAGCGCGGCGAGCCGCCGATCACGCGGCGGAGGGAGTCGGCCAGCGCGGCCGCGACCGGCGCCGCGGGCTCGAGTGAGCGAAGGATGCGCGGAAGGGTGATGGCCACACGCCGTGGCGGCCCCAGGTTCGCCGCACGGCGCGAGAACTCGCGGGAATCGCCGGTTCCGCTCCGCATGGCGCGGCCCGTCTGGCCGATGGCGCGCATGAGCGAGTCGAGCTCGGGCGCGAGGCCCGTGAAGCGGCTCGGTGGTCCGGTGCGCTCGACGAAGATCCGCTGGCCACTGTCGCCGCGGCCCCCGCGCCCGGCCGCGCGCGCCGCCTGCTGGACGCGCGCGAGCGAGTCGAAGACGGCCCGCTGGATCTCGTCCCGGAGCGAGTCGGCCAGGCGGCGCAGGGCCTCGGTGTCGGCGTCACTCAGGCCGCCCGCCGCACCGGACCCGGCGGGGACGCCGCGCGCGGCCGCGCCCGGCGGGGCCGACGAATCGGCGCGGGGGGCCTGGCGCCGCTCGGCCAGTCGTGCCTCGACGGCCCTGGCGATGGCGAGCGACTCGGCGCGCGTGAGCAGCGGACCGGCTGGCGAGACCGTCACGGTGTCGCGCGGCGTGGCGGCGGCTGGGGTACCCGGGCGTGCCCAGGGTTGCCACACCGCGAGGGACACCGCCGCCGCGGCGAGGCCCACGCCGGCAATCCAGCGCAGGCGCCCCGTCGCCATGGCGCGATACTCGCCGGATGGGACCGGGATCGCGTCGAGCGCGGCGAGCAGTGCGGCCGCGTCCTGGAACCGGTTCTCCGGCTTCTTGGCCAGGCACCGCATGATGAGGGCCGAGAGGGCCGGCGGCACGTCGCGGCGCACGTTCTCGATCGGCGCGGGCGTGCGCGTGAGCTGCGCCGCCATCGTCTCCTGCGGCGACGCGGCCGCGAAGGGGGAGTGGCTCGTGAAGAGTTCGTACGCGAGCAGTCCGGCCGCGTAGATGTCCACGCGGTGGTCCGCGTCCGGATCGCCGGCGAGCTGCTCGGGCGCCATGTAGGCAGGCGAACCCACCACCATCCCGCTGCGGGTCATCCCTCCCGCCGACGGGATCGACGCCGAGATCGCCTTGGCCACGCCGAAGTCCGTGACCACGGCGTGCCGACCGCTCATGAGCACGTTGCCGGGCTTGATGTCGCGGTGGATCACGCCACGCGCGTGGGCGTACCCGAGCGCGTCCACGACGTCGTGGAGGATGCCGATCACCTCGCGAGGGGTGAAGCGGCGGTGGGACTGGAGGGCGAGCTTGAGCGACTCGCCCTCGATGTACGGCATCGTGTAGTAGAGCAGGTCGCCCTGCGACCCCGCGGCGTAGAGCGGCACGATGTGGGGGTGCTGGAGCTGGGCGGCGAGTTGCACCTCGCGCCGGAACCGCTCGCGGTTGACGCCGGCCGCGAGTTCGGGCGGCAGCACCTTGATCACCACGCGGCGGCCGAGGGCGCGTTCGGTGGCGAGGAACACGCGGCTCATCCCGCCGCCCAGCAGTTCGCGCTCGAGGTCGTACCCGGCCGTGAAGGCCGCGCGGATCTCGTCGGTGGATTGTCCGTTGTCGGTCATGTCACCAGGATGCGGGCGAGTCGGGGGGCCGCAGGCCCTTCCCCTCCTTAGACACCCGGGAACGGCAGATTGTGAACGCTCGGGGCGACGGCGGCGTACTCCTCATGCGCGGAACGTGTCCGCCGCGGCCCGCACGCGGGCCGCGGCGTCCGTCAATTCCGCCGCGGCCGCGGCGACGTGCCGCGTGGCCGCGTTCTGTTCACCCGCCGACCCTGCGACCTGGCGCATGGCGGTCGCGAACTCGCGCGTGAGGCTGTCGAGCGACGCCGCCCGCTGGCGGATGTCGGCCGCGAGGGCACTGCCCGCCTCGGCCGACTCCGCGGCCGCCGCGGACATGCGCTCGCTTTCCACCACGGCTGCGTCGACCTTGGCCAGGGAATCACGACCGTGAGTCGTGGCCTGGTGCACGCCGCCCATTGCGGCGAGCGTCCGACCGCCGGCCGCGCGCGCTGCCGAGACCTTGGCCTCGACGCCCGCCATCAGGACCGCGGTCCGCTCGGCCGCGTCGGCCGCCGTGGCGGCGAGCCGGCGCACTTCGTTGGCCACCACGGCGAATCCCTCGCCGTGCTCGCCCGCGCGCGCAGCCTCCATGGCCGCATTGAGCGACAGGAGCTTCGACTGGCGGGCGATCTGCTGCACGAGGGTGACGAACTCCCGCACCTCGCCCATCGTGCGGGCGAGCGTTTCGGTGGCGTCGACGCTGCCCTTGAGCTCGGCCCCGAGCTGGCCAAGTCCCCCGACACTCTCGTCGAGGCGTGCGTGGCCGGTGCGCGTGAGTTCGCGCACGCGCCCGCTGCGCTCGATCTCGCGCTGCGCCAGGGCGGCGACGCTGCGGGCGAGCTCCTCGAGGCGCGACGCGTCGGCATTGAGCAGCCCGATGTCGCGCGAGACGTCGCCGGCCTGCGCCGAGAGGGCGGCGGCGGCGCCGGCGGCCGAGCCGCTTGCCGTTGCGGCGCGCTCGGTGCCGCCCGTGATGTCCGCGGCGAGGCGGGTCGTGTCCCCCGCCGAATCGCGCATCATCGCCGCGAGGCGGCGGAGTTCGTGCGTCATCGCGACCATGGCGCGCGCCAGGCGGCCGAGCTCGCCGCCCTCGCCTCGGGCCGCTGGGCGCCGCGACAGGTCGCCGGTGGCCACGGCCTCGGCGACGTCGGCCAAGTCGGCGATCTGGCGGCCCACCCGCGGCGACACGATCAGCCGCACCACGAGGGCGGACACGAGGGTCGCGAACGCCAGCGCGAGCGCGAGCAGCGCCGGCAGGTCGCCGGCGTCCGCGGCCCGCCCGATCGCCCCGCCGGCGAACCACGCGAGGGCGATGACGAGCAGGGCGGCCGCCGCCGCGATGAGGTTCGTCGCGCGGTCCACGCCGTGCGCACGGCCAGCCGCCACGCGTTCCATCGGAACGCTTGTACGGAGTGGCGTGGCGGCTAGATTGCTTCGCACCGGCTGACTCATTCCCACCCCACTGCACCGCGTGACCCATGGGGCGACCTGGGCGGCGTAATGCCGAACCCGTGGCGCCCCGTTCGTGTACCATGACCCCACCCGACCGCTCCAACCCCGCCGCCGACCCGCGCGCGTACGACCCGTCCGCCGTCGAGCGGAAGTGGCGCGACCGGTGGGCGGCGCAGGGCACGAATCGCACCGACCTCGCGGGCGGCGCACGGCCGTTCTACGCGCTGATGATGTTCCCCTACCCGTCGGCCGAAGGCCTGCACGTGGGGAACCTCTTCGCCTTCACTGGAAATGATATCTTCGCCCGCTTCCAGCGGCTACGTGGCTTCACCGTGTTCGAGCCCATCGGGTTCGACGCATTCGGGATCCACTCGGAGAACCACGCGCTGAAGGTCGGGGCGCATCCCACGGAGCTCATCCCGCGGAACGTCGCCAACTTCACCCGGCAGCTCACGAACGCCGGCCTGATGGTGGATTGGCACCGCGCGGTGGACACGACGGACCCCGCGTACTACAAGTGGACGCAGTGGGTGTTCCTCCAGCTGTTCAAGCGAGGGCTGGCCTACCGGAAGCAGGCCGCGGTGAACTGGTGCCCGAACGACAAGACGGTCCTGGCCAACGAACAGGTCGAGGGCGGGCTCTGCGAGCGGTGCGGCGCGAAGGTGGAGCAGCGGTTCCTCGAGCAGTGGTTCTTCCGGATCACCGACTACGCCGGGCGCCTGCTCGCCAACCTCGACACGCTCGACTGGTCGCAGACGACGAAGACGGCCCAGCGCGCGTGGATCGGCCGGTCCGACGGCGCCGAGATCCGGTTCCGCGTCCTCGACCCGCTGCGGGACGCCGGGAGCGCGGCGGTGCACGTCACGTCGGAGGTCACGACGGGAGCACGCGAAGTGGTGGTGTTCACCACGCGGCCCGATACCATCTTCGGGGCGACGTACCTCGTACTCGCCCCCGAGCACCCCCTCGTGGAGGGCATCACGACGGGCGACCAGGCGGCCGCCGTGGACGCGTACCGCGCCCGCACGTCCGCGCAGGACCTGGTCTCGCGCCGGACGACGAAGGACAAGACCGGCGTGTTCACGGGCTCGTACGCCGTGAACCCCGCGACCGGAGAGCTGATCCCGGTGTGGATCGCCGACTACGTGCTGATGGAATACGGCACGGGCGCCATCATGGCGGTGCCCGGGCACGACGAGCGCGATTTCGAGTTCGCGAAGGCGTTCGGCCTCCCCATCGAACGCGTGGTGGCCGCCCCCGGTGACGACGCGCGCACGCCGCTCGAGGCCGCATTCACCGACGACGCCGGCGCACGCCTGGTGCACAGCGACCGGTTCACCGGCTACGTGGTGGAGGAGGCCAAGCCCGCCATCACCGCCTGGCTGGAGGAGAAGCACGCGGCCCGCGCGGTGGTGAACTACCGGCTCCACGACTGGTGCATCTCGCGCCAGCGCTATTGGGGTCCGCCCATCCCGATCATCCACTGCGGTGCGTGCGGCGCCGTGCCGGTGCCCGAGGCGGACCTGCCGGTGCTGCTGCCGAACATCCCCGACTTCAAGCCGGACGACTCCGGCGTTTCGCCGCTTGCGCGCCACGAGGAGTGGTACCGCGTGCCGTGCCCCCGGTGCGGCAAGCCGGCGCGGCGCGAGACCGACGTCAGCGACACGTTCCTCGACAGCGGCTGGTACTTCCTCCGCTACCCGAGCGTGGGCCACGACGACGTGCCGTTCGACCCGGCGATCACGCGGAAGTGGCTCCCGGTCAACTCGTACATCGGCGGCAACGAGCACGCCGTGCTGCACCTGATGTACTCGCGATTCCTCACGATGGTGCTGCACGACGCCGGCCACCTCGACTTCGAGGAGCCGTTCACGAAATTCCGCGCGCACGGCCTGATCATCCGCGACGGCGCGAAGATGTCGAAGTCCAAGGGCAACGTCGTCGTCCCGGACGAGTACATCGACCGCTGGGGCGCGGACACGTTCCGCACCTACCTGATGTTCCTCGGCCCGTTCGAGGAGGGCGGGGACTTCCGCGATGCGGGCATCAGCGGCGTGCGCCGGTTCCTCGACCGCGTGTGGGCCTCCGTGCACGGCGCGCGCACGGCCGGCGAGCCCGACCCCGACGTGATGCGCAAGCTCCACCAGACCATCCGCAAGGTGGGCGACGACATCCCGCGGCTGCAGTACAACACGGCCATCGCCGCGATGATGGAATACGTCAACGTGCTCCGCCGCGGGGAACGGGTCGCCCACCGCGCCGAGGTGGAGCCCCTGGTGCCGCTCCTGGCCCCGTTCGCGCCGCACGCCGCCGAGGAGCTCTGGGAGGAGCTGGGGCACGCGACGAGCGTGTTCGACTCGGGGTGGCCCGCCTTCGACCCGGCGCTCGCCGCTGGCGAAACCATGACCATCGCCGTGCAGGTGAACGGCAAGACCCGCGGGTCGGTCACCGTGCCGACCGACGCCGGCGAGTCCGAGGTCGTGGCGGCCGCGCGGACCGACGCGTCCATCGCCAGGTTCCTCCCCGCGGCGCCGAAGAAGGTGATCTACGTGGCGGGAAGGCTCGTCAACGTCGTTGGCTGATCGCGGCGCCTGAACGCCGCCGCGCCCGGGCCCGGCCTCACGCCGGCGGTGGCGTCCGTTGCGAGCGCGTCAGCCACACCGGCGCGCTGTCGGGGTCGGCCGGGTCGTAGCACACGTCGCACACGCGGTTGAGCGCCCGGTAGCGCAGCAGGTGCACGTCAGGCGCCACGTAGTCCGGACGCGCCGGCTCGTCCCGCATCAAATCCGTGCTCAGGTACTTCTTGTTCGAGTCCGGGAACACCGTGACCACGCACGCCGCGGGGTCGAGCCGCGTCGCCGCCTCGAGTGCCGCGATGAAGTTCGCGCCGCTCGAGATGCCCACGCCGAGCCCAAGCTCGGCGGCGAGTTTCTGGGCCATGATGATCGCGTCGCCGTCGTCCACGGCGATCACCGGCCCGAGCGTTTCGAGCTTCACGATGGGCGGGATGAACTCGTCCGAGATGCCCTGGATCCGGTGCGACCCGACCTTGTGGCCCGTCGAAAGCGTCGGGGAGCTGGCCGGCTCGACGGGATGCACGGCGATGCCGGGGTGCACGCCCGAGAGGTAGCGGCCCACACCCATGATCGTTCCCCCCGTTCCCACGCCGGCCACGAACGCGTCCGGAGGCCGGGGCGAGCGGGCGCGCAACTGGGCCCAGATCTCTGGGCCCGTGCTGAGTTCATGCGCGGTGACGTTGTCCTCGTTCGCGAACTGCCGCGGCAGGAACGCGCCCCGCGTGACCGCGGCCAGCTCCTCCGACAGCCGGATGGCGCCGAGGAACCCGCCCTCCGCCTCCGACACGAGCCGGATGTGGGCGCCGAACGACCGGATCAGCTGCTGCCGCTCCTGGCTCATCCAGTCCGGCATGAAGATGGTCACGGGGTGCCCCAGGGCGCTGCCAATGGCCGCGAACGAGATGCCCGTGTTGCCGCTGGTGGCCTCGAAGATCGGCGCGCCCGGGGCGAGCGAGCCGCGCTCGTAGGCGATGCGGATGGTGTGGTAAGCCATCCGGTCCTTGATCGACCCCGTGAGGTTCAGGTGCTCGGCCTTGGCGTAGATCGTGCGCTCGCGGCCCGCGTACTCGACGTCGATCGCGAGCAGCGGGGTGTTGCCGATCATGACGCGAATGCCGCGAAGGCGCTCGCCCGAAGCGGAAGTCGGGGTGCTCACCGGGGAACAGGTCAGGGTGGTGGGGTCGTACAAGCGTCGCCCGCCACGGACGCCGGGTCCGTCGGGCATCGCCGGACACGGCGTGGGGGAACCGCCGCCGCTGGCGTCGCGCGGATGCCCGCGATAGGCTCTCCCCGGTCGCCCACCGGAGCCCGCTCTGCGCCTCGTCATCGTCATCGCCCTCGCCCTTGCCGTCCCGTCCGCGGAGTGTGGTGCCCAGGAACCGACCGGCGGATGGCCCCAGCATTCGCGCGAGCGCCCGCTGCCCCCGGTGGTGACGCCGCCGGCGCAGCGACTGCCGGTTGGGCCGCCCGCAGGCGCCATCGTCCTCTTCGACGGCCGCTCCCTCCTGGGATGGCAGTCCGCCGACGGGAAGCCGGCCGGGTGGCGGCTGGTCGGGGACGGGGCGATGGAGGTGGTGAAGGGAACGGGCGACATCGCGACGAAGGCGACGTTCGGCGACGCGGAGGTGCACGTGGAGTGGATGACGCCAAAGCCACCCGTCGGCACGGACCAGGACCGCGGCAACAGCGGCGTGTTCCTGATGGGCAGGTACGAGGTCCAGGTGCTGGATTCGTACCACAACGTCACCTACGCCGACGGCTCGGCGGCGGCCATCTACGGCCAGTTCCCGCCCCGCGTCAATGCGAGCCGCCCGCCCGGCGAGTGGCAGACGTACGACATCACCTTCACGAGGCCGCGCTTCGACGCCGCGGGCGCGCTCGTGAGTCCGGCCCGGATGACGGTGCGGCACAACGGCATCCTCGTGCACGACGACGTGGCGCTGCTCGGCCCCACGTCGCACATGCGGCGTGATCCGTACGTGGCGCACCCGGACCGGCTGCCGCTCGAGCTGCAGGACCACGGGCACCCGGTGCGGTTCCGGAACATCTGGGTCGTGGACCTCGAGCCGCGCCGCCCGTAGCGGTCCCCGCCGCCGCCGCCGTCAGCCGATGAGCTTCGCCACCCACTCGCCTGCGAAGTACCCCACCACCGCGACGCCGAGGCCCACGGCGAACATGTCGATGCCGGAGCGGAACACGCTGCGGCCCGTGAACACGCTCCGGCCGGCGCCCACGAGGAAGTGGCTCGCCATCGACGCCGTGAACGACGTCCAGATGGCCGCGGCGCCGGTGAGGACGAAGAACGGCGCCACCGGGATGAGCGCGCCGACCGCGGTCGCGAGGCCGGTGACCCAGCCCTCGCGCAGCGGCGACTGCTCGTGCCCGCCGATCTTGAGCTCCTCCTGGACCTTCTCGGCGAGCATCCGTTCGGGGTCCTTCATCAGCTCGGCCGCCCGCGCGCGGGCGACATCGGGTGCCATGCCCTTCGCCTCGTAGATCAGGGCGAGTTCGTCTCGCTCGACTTCCG